>PABJ01000034.1 GCA_002699105.1 Ectothiorhodospiraceae bacterium
AGAATTGGGTCCTCGATGAGGCCGACCTCTTCCCCGCCGATGAGGTCGGTTCCGCACGCTGCAGCTGGTTCGTAGCGACGGCTGAAGACGCCCCTTGCGGCGTTCTGCGGATTCTTTACGACCCACCACTGGAATTGTACAAGCAGTATAATCTGCAGATGACGGTCAAGGGCATCGATGTAGAAGAGTTTGTGCGGAATAACAAGATCGCGGAGATCGGCCGCTTCGGTATTCTTCCGAATCAACGACGGCAGATTCTTATCGCGGCTTCACTGATGCGTGCAACGACCAGAGAAGTCATAGAGCGCGGGTACACGCACTACATCACGGACGTGTTCGAAGGCGAGATTCACAGCCCGTACCAGTTTCACACCCGCGTCATAGGGTTCGAACAAGTCGCCACGCACGATACCGGCGAACTGAACGCGCCCAATCGCAGGATCACCTTGATGCTCGATCTTCGGCGCGCGTATCAGCGGCTGAAACGCAACGGTAATTGGATATATCGCTTCCTGACTCGGGGATGGACGAAACGGATGCATGCACAACTCGCAGGCTAAGTAGCGCTCCAAACAGTGTCTTGAGGCATTTTGGCAGGCAGAACCCGGCTACCCAGCCGGGTTGTTGCTTTCTCCGGCCAGTTCCCGGGCCATGGCGCGTTCACGGCGCTTCTTCCGGATGATGAACAGCACCCGAACCAGCCACACCACAAACAAGCCCCCGAAAATATAGCTGATGTAGTTACTGATATCGACGGCGTCGTTTATCATCGCGCTGGTGTATCCGACGATATATCCCAGGAGTGTAAAGGCAGAGACGAAAAGACTCACCCCGATCACATCGTAGACTATCCAGCGCCGGAACGGAAACTTGCTGCTCCCTAGCGTCATCGGAAGAATAGTCCGCATGTAAACGATGAAGTGGAAAAAGATCAGCAGAGAGGTCTGTTCCTCATGCACGCGTTCAACGATATCGCTGTTTTTATCAAGGACCTTCCGTACAAAGTCGATCCGTGAAATCCCATACCGGCCGAGGAGGTAGTTGATATTATCCCCGAGGATCGTCCCGGCAAACGCTGTTCCCAGGCATGCTGCCGCGTTCACATCCCCGCTATGTATGAGCGAGCTCGTCAGAATGAGCACCGTAATACCCGGGATGACAATTCCGAGCATGAGCGAGTTTTCCAGGAACAACGCGAGGAAAAGTATGAGGTATGGGTACTCGAAAACGAGCTCTTCGATGAACGCGAAGTATTCGGCCATGTCGCTGTAAGTTCGCGAAAATTGGTACTTCTGTGTATGCGTGAATCTACAGAAAACACCGATGCCCGTGTGTGAATAAATTGTAAAACCTCTCGCATCCGAACCTCCTGCATTACCTGAACCAGTTGACCGAACACATTGAAATTATTTCAGATACGCGGATACCATGAAGCAGATTTCCCTTCCAATTCTCTCTCAGCTTTCTATCTTGCAGTTGAGTAGTATAACAGTAGCAGGGCGTAGCCAAATATGAATACTCCCCTTATCGTATTCACAAGTCTCTTCATTGCACTCACGCTTGCGCCGAGTGCCTTTTCCCAGTCCATCGCGGAAGACCTGGAGTTTCGATCAGAAACGGTGATCGACGAAGCGACTGGTGATACAGTCCAGACATTCTTTTACCCGAACGGCGAAAAACGCAGCGAGGGCAGACTATCCCGCGGGGTGCGGCACGGTCAGTGGGAGATTTGGTATTCCAACGGCCGGCTGTGGAAGCTGGGCAAATACCATCTCGGGCAAATCGATGGGAAATGGTCCGTCTGGAACGACGGCCTCGATCTGGAGACCTACAAACTCGATGCCCAACTGGAAAACGGTGCGCGTCACGGCGTGTGGACGTTCTACTATCCTTCCGGGAACGTCTACAAAACCGAAACATGGAAAGACGGAAAACGCGACGGCGAAGTAAATATCTACTACCACTCCGAGCAATTGAAGCAGCTTGAGCGCTGGATTGAAGGACAGCCACACGGCGCATGGTCGTACTGGCACGAAAACGGGCAGATAATGCGGCAAGAATCCTACCAGGCCGGAAAGCCCGACGGCAAATGGCAGTACTATTACGACAACGGAAAGCTTGAGCGGATCGAGAATTGGAAGGACGGCATGAAGTACGGACGCTGGACGTTCTGGTACGAAAGCGGCGTCAAAGAGCTTGAGGGCTCCTTCGTCAACGATCAGGCAGTCGGTGTGTGGACAAAATGGTACCACAATGGCGAAAAGCAATGTGAAGGAAATCTACAGGCTTATCAGCAGGAAGATGAATGGGTGTACTACTACCCGAATTCTCGCCGAAAAGCCACCGTTATGTTCGACCGTGGAGAAATCATCGGTGTACGACTCGCAAAGCATGAATCCCGTTCGAAGGACAGATCGCCCCGGAACCTCTTCAATTACGAGGTCAATTCTCAACCGTTGCGTTCGAGAAGCATTACGTCTCAAGATGCGGAAACGGTAGAAAGAACGACAGCGACTCAATCCCAAGAGTCCGCGAGTAGCACTACTACTACCGCGTCCCAGTCGTCTAAGCCTACAGCACGTGAAGTGATGGATGAGGTGGACCCGGAGGACGCGAGTTCAACTGTCTCAATGCCTGGAAGAACTGCCCCACCCGATTGAGTGCTTTGCGGTTCATCCGCAACTTTGGGGTCTAATACGGCCCGACAACACCGCCGGATAGCACGCCGAGATAGGTCTGAAGATCCCTGCTAACCCCTTTGAAAACCCGCTCTTAGAACAGAGCGGGTATTTTTTTTCATTTTTTTTCCAAACAAGTGTCACAGATATAGGGTCTCAGTTCTCTATACATATAGAAGGACAACCGTTGCCTGGGGGTGATAAGGCAAATTGCGTTCTGTCGTTCAACATACCGTTGCCGTGGTGTACCCGCCTATATGTTAAAGCGTGAAACAGGGAGGGTGATAAAGCACACCACGGCAATTTTTATTTGTCCAAACTGGATTTCGCGGTATATTTGTCCCAATGTGTAATCCATCTCTCGCAGGTACTGGTATGAAAAAGGCACTTCTACTCTCTATAGTCATTTGTCTCACTGCTGTCGTAGCGCAGGATGTGCTTCACGCACAGTCGAAAGTCGGTCAGGGCGGCGTCCAGTTTTTAGTGGGCTTCCCCTCGGGTGAGTTTAAGGATGAATTGGACAAGACCGCATTCGGATTCGGGATCGATGCATTGTACGCACCGCACGGCTTCGGAATCGGAATTGCATTCGGGTACTTGCAGTACGGCAGTACGACGCGAAATGTGCCGTTTTCCTTGACGATTCCTGATGTGAGAGTCGATGTCACGACGAGCAACGGCATAGCGTTATTCGATTTGCTGCTCCGGCTCAACACGCTCAAAGGAGACGTGAAACCATACATCGATGCCCTTGTGGGCCTATCATACATCTTCACAACGACTAGCATCGACGATGAGGATTACGATGATGACCATGAAATCGCCAGCAGTACCAATAAAGACGACATCGCGTTCAACTACGGCGCCGGCGCAGGGATTCTGATCAAGATAACAACCATACAGGATGGGGATTCTGAGCAATACGTGTACATCGATCTTGGTGCGAGATACCTTTTTGGCGGCGAGGCGGAGTACAACTACCCGGGCATCATCGAACGCCCGGACGGCTCCATAGATTACGACGAACGTAAATCCCGTACCGATTTAATTCAGGCACGGATCGGGGTACTAATCGAGTTTTAAGGGAGGCGGTCAGGCGGGAAGCAGACGTTCCAGTCTGGCGCAAAGGGATTCGACTGCCTTAGCATTCGATGCCGATGGCGCGTTACCATTCCTGGCCGTGCTCAGACTGCGGACGCGCTCGATGATTTTCTCCATACGAATGATATTCTCATCCAGCCGCGACATATCATCGGTGGTATCACGCACATGGGCGATCTCCTTCTTTATACCGAATACCTTCACTTCAAGGTGTGAGTTTTCCTGCCGCACTGTTTCAAGCTCACCCTCTAAATCGTCCAGGCTGAATTTGATCTCGAGCATTTGATCGATTTCTATTGTTCTCCGCTTCCCGGTACCGTTAAAGGCAGATGTCCCGGAAGCATCCTCCACGCCTTCAGCAATCAACTCGTCCCCTATTCCTGGGGAATCTACTTCGTGCGACTCCTCTGCTTCGGCAGGAGTGGACTCTAGCGGTTCTGCGAAGACCAGTTTGAGTGCTTCCAGTGCAGTCCCATATGCAGCCTTTGTTTCATCATCCGCGTGTTCCATGAGCAACGTAAGGTCGCTGTCGAATGCGGTGCATGCTGCAAGGAGACGCGCAGCCAGAAGCTCGGTGCCGCAACGGTCTTTGACCTGCCCTTCCCGCTGATCGAGGAACATGAACCCGATGAATTCAGCGAGCCCATTCCTTAGATACAACGCGTCATCCTCCGTTCCGATGTGAAGAATCAACCGCGCGCGATGGCCTTCGTTATTCAACGAAACACGTACCTCGGAAGCATACACCTCAGTCGCGTACATCGGGAAGTATCCCAAATACGCGCTAACTGCGGCACGGAGTGGTTCAGGCATCTCCAAGGAATACTGGATGTTCGTGCTGTCTTTGAAATACTCTCTCAGCGTGAAGCCGCTGTTCTCCTCGCTGCCGAACTCGCCCGTAGCCGGGATGCGGCTCTCAGGGAGGGGCTTCAGGGTCTGTTGTTCAATACCCTGCTCATCAGTTGCTTCTACGACTGCGAACGACGTGTAGATATACTTTGTATTCGCTACTGTGGCATCGTCAATCATCCAGCCTTTGGTGATGACGGAATCGAATACCGCACCTGTGAAATCGCAATCAACGATTTCCTTATTTGCCAGCGATAGCGAAATCAGGAACGAGTCCTTGAAGGAATAGCCTTCCAGCTTCTTCATCCCCCACAGATGCGCCGAGTACAAAACCGTGCCTTCGAGGCAGACCCCGGCTGCATCAAGCTCTTTCAGGAATTCCACCTGCGATTCTGAGAGGAGGATTTCGTTTGTGAAGGTTCCGCCTTTGAACTCCGTTCGGCGTAAGAAGACAGCCCTCCGGAAGTCGGCAATACCATTGAACGTACTCATCCAGAAAATTGCGTTGCCTTCGAACCGTGCTTCGAAAAAGCTTGCATTCGAGCCAAATTCCGTCATCCAGAAGCTCGCCAGATTCCCGAAAACCGAATTGGCAAACTTCACCTCTTCTTCGAACTGCGCGCCTTGAAAATCCGCGCTGCCATCGAATGCGCACTCGCCGAATTCTGTTGAATCACCGAACCGGCAATCGCAGAATTCGGCGTTCCCATGATATGTGGAACGGTCGAAGCTGGCTATTGCTTCAAATACACTCGCAGTGAGGTCGGCGCACTCAATGCACTCGTTATGGTTAAATGCTACGTGCTCGTGAAACTTGACCTCGCGGGCAAGGAAGTCGCCAACGAAGGTGTTCTTGAGGAAGAAGACTGCCGCTTTGAACTCTGAATTCGAAATATCCAGATCGGCTTTGAAGTTGCTGTTCTGGATTCGTAATGACCCTTCAAACGTAGCGTTCGAAATATCGGCTGGATGATCGAAGATACAATCGATGATGGAGGATTCTCCCTGAATCCTGGCGCCGCTCAGAAGAATCGGCTTCGAAAAACGTTGTGATTCGAGCTGAATGCTCGGGAAAACAAAACCGGATAGATCGATGAGTTCAAGCCGTTCCTCGGATACCGCGATCCAGGTCCGGAATGCACGCGAGAAATCGTCTAGCTTGTCCTCGGTTCTTTCGCTATGAAAAACACAAGCGCCGTGGTCCTTGTACACCGGGTGCTTACATTCTATAACGCTATCCCCTTGAGCTCTGGTATAAGGGCAGCGTTTTGATCTATCCACCATGAGATCCGACTCGTCAGATTGATGCGACCTATCTTTTCAATTCTTCAATCTAGCCGATTCACGCAGAGGTTCAATCACCAAAATGTAAGGATATTGTAATTTTCGCAATTTCTTGTTGGCACAGGGCTAGGGACGCAAATATTGCAAAGATTTGGATGGTGCGCTGTTTCGCACACAGTGTGGATTAGTGCTGGTCAGCTTTCCAGGCGGGGTTGATTCGTAGGAAGTTCAACGGTGAATGTACATCCCTCGCCGTACTGGCTCTCTACCCAGACTTTCCCGTTGTGCAGTTCTACGATCTGCTTCACAATGGAAAGGCCGATGCCTGTGGATGTTTCACCGCCGGTTGTCTTGGCGGAAAGTTTGTGGAAACGATCGAAGACCCGCTGCTTGTCCTTTTCGGTCAGTCCCGGGCCCTCGTCGGTGAAGTTAATTCTGACATGGCCATCGACCCGCTCGAATGAGATGTAGATAGACCTATCGAACGGTGAGTACTTCACTGCGTTGCTGATCAAGTTATCGAATACCTGCAGAATCCTGCTTTCATCGACCTGAACGTGGTACCCTGCAGCGCCGTCTGCCTGGAGATGAATCTGCTGACGCTTCCGGGCAGCGCTGGTAGAATAGATATCCACAATCTGCTTCACGAGTTCCACCGCATCGTATTCGCCAATGTCGAGTTCGAGCTTACCCATCTCGATCGCCGTGCTGTCGAGGAGCTCGGTCACGAGTTCGAACATCCGCTTCCCTTCCCGAGCAATGATTGCGACCAATTCTTTGACGTCGTCGTCCAGGTTCTCTCGGGCCTTAATCAGCTCGGCAAAGCCCAGGATCATGCTAATTGGATTCTTAAGATCATGAGAAGCGATGCTGAGGAGTTCCGTTTTGACGAGGTTCGCCTGTTCCGCCTTTTGGCGGGAACGCTGTTCGGTATCGATCGCACGTAAATGCGATATATGATGGTGTAGGTGCGCCCGGATCCGGAATAGATCGCGCAGGGTTTCTTCCGAAAACCCGCCCTCTTCATCGTCGATGAGGTAGAATCCTTCGAGCCTTCGTTCAGAGGTCACTGCAAGCATAATCCGATTGCCGGGAGGCATGCCGCACCAGAATGCATCAAGTTCCTCGCTGGGCTGCTGCTCGCTGAAGATAAAGACGCCATCATGCACCTCTGTAGCGCCAGCCATTCCTATGTCGAAAAGCTCTTCCCGTGGCAGCACACATCGTCCCGGCTCGGGAGTATCCTGCGATTCGGACTGTGAAAGCACAAACTCGTCTTCACTCGGCTGATAGACCCAGTATGTGACTTTCACATCTGCTGAGAAAGTTGTTTGAAGGTAGACGTACACTACCGAAAGCAGGGATTCTATCCGCTTTTGAGTATGGAGGGTAAGTATTAACGAATCTACCCCACTCAGTTCACTGAATGAGGTATGGTGTCCCTGAGTATATACCTCAGATTCGTTCATATTCTTCGTGTGCTGATCGAAGCTATCCCCGAGAAAAGTGTGCGAGGGTTACTTCATGTAACCATTGGGTTGAATGTCCAGCTAAGTAATTAAAATACACCATATGATCTCTTTGCGCAATGATGCAGCAAGAAAGTGACAATACTTCGAGCTTGCAAAGGGAATGGCACTCAAAGTCTGCATTAGTTTGCGGTGGGGGTAGTTCTGGCGATCGCCGACTGGTGGCGATGGCCCCCGAGTTGTCCTGCCCTCACAAGTAATGTTGATATTGTGGTCTGATCGGCTGGAGAAATAAAGCCTGCACCATCCACAGCGGCCTGTACTATCGCTTCAATCTTTATCAATGTTTGACTTATCAGCTCCAGTCCGAGGGTGCCACTCAGACCGTTCAACTTGTGGAGTGGCTGATGGAATTCACTGAGCGCATCGTAGGTCTTGCTCTCAAGATATGACGCCCAGAGTGATTTGATTTGCGAAATCTTGGATGGATACTGCTGCAGGAAGTCGGCTTTCATCTCGTCCAGCTTCGATTTGATGGTATCCTCTGTTACCGACTTGCTGCTGTGCTCCTTCCAGATAGTCCCGACCTTGTCTGCCAATCCCATCGGATCGAATGGCTTCGCGATGACATCAAGCGCACCGAGCGTTTTGTACTGCTGCGTTTCCCGATGGAGAATCTTTGCGGTCACAAACACCACAGGGATGCTTTTTGTCTTTGGGTTCGCACGAAGTCTGCGCAGGGTCTCAGGTCCATCGAGTTGCGGCATCATGATATCCATGAGAATAAGCTGCGGCTGAACCGTTTCGGCCTTCTCGAGCGCTGCGACGCCGGAATGACACGTATCGACACTATACTTTCCAAAAGTCTCGAGGGAGAGCTTGGCGATCGTGTTTATATCCGGCTCATCGTCAACAACGAGGATCTTTTTCAGTTGTCCGTTTGCTAGCTCCATAAAGAAGTGCTCTTCCATTAAATGAATATCAACATACCGTTTATCAAGCGAGGGAAGGGATTTGCTACAAAGCTGATTCTTAGCGGCTGAATTGCGCAGGCAATTCAACACAACTGTTTCGATCAGCTTTCAACCGTTCCTTCACGAATACAAACGGCATATTTCGTGCCAGCAGAAGCTCGTATGTTGGCGTCTTAATCAATGGGCAGTCCGTTCTTACGGACGAGTGTCAATATAGACCGATATAGCCGACTACACTACTGTTTTTCCCGTTTGCGGTTGCAAATTCCTCATTGCACTCGTTTGCTTCGAATCACACATAACGATGCATTGTCAACATCAGCCTGACGTACCGTAAAGCCGTCCTGACAGTGTAACACAACATGTACATAAAAATAGGAGGCTTATGCCTCCTATATGATCTTGAACAATGTTGGATTTCAGGCCTATTCGGCGAGCTCTTTCAAAGCGAACCAGAACATACTGCCGCCGCCGATAGTGCTTTCGACTCCCGTTTTGCCGCCCAATTTCTCGATGATCCGCTTCACGATCGATAGCCCGAGGCCATATCCTTTCACGTTTCCGGGCTTGAGTCGCGTCAGCGGAGAGAAGAGCTTATCGATATCCTCATCGGATATACCTTTGCCGTTATCCTTCACATAGTAACGGATATAGCCAGGGATTTGGCGGTCGGCGCCGATCTCAATACGGGGCGGTCTGCCGCCGTATTTGATCGCGTTTGTAATGTAGTTCACCCATACTTCCTCGATCCAGGACGCGAAGCCCAGCGATTTTGGCATTTCCTCTGCCGTCACGACCACGGCCATGTATTCCTGCGTCATGTAATTCACGCGGCTTAGCGCTTCTTCGACCAGGTACTTCATATCGACTGCTTCGAGTTCGATATCTTCCTGGCGCACTTCTGCAAGCAGGAGCAGCGATTCGATGATCGAATTCATCCGGCGGCTGTTGAGCATGATGTTCGATAGATATTGCTTCATTTCGGCCGGTTTCATCTCATCGGCCGTTTCGTTGAGCAGACCCGCATAGCCGAGTACCAACGTCAGAGGGTTCTTCAGATCATGCGCTACCGTATGAGAGAATGCATCGAGTTCTTCATTCCTGGTCTTGAGAACTTTGTTGCTGTTGATGAGTGCCTTTTCGGTGCGTTTCCTGTCGCTGATATCGCGAATCAAGGCAATGACTCTGTCCTCAGTCATCGGCGAGATGCGGATCTCGAACGTCTGCTGCTTTGCGGTATCAGGCTGCACCTGCTGGAATTCCCACACCGTGTTCTTTCCGGTTTCGAAGACCTGTCCGATTTGCGTGAGAAGCTGCTGTCCCAGTTTCTCGGGGAAGACTTCAGATACATGCTTGCCGGTGGCCACATCGGCGTTAACGGGTAAGCTCGTATCGGTTGGAGCAACGATATTGACGAATTTCCCATCCTTATCGATCACGGCGATGGGATCAGGAATCGAGTTTATCACAGCATTGCTGAGCGATTCGCTCGACCGAAGCGCTTGTTCAACCTGCTTCAGTTCGGTGATGTTGGTGTCCGTACCGACGATGCGCATCGGTGTCCCCGACTCATCGTTGATCACCATGCCGCGAACCAGGAACCACAGCACGCTGCCATCGCTATGGAGCATCCTGTGCTCAACCTCGTAATCCTGGATATCGCGGGACTTTATACGCTGTACCCTGCGATAGACATCCTCAAGATCTTCCGGATGAATCTGTTTCATCCATTCATCGATGCTGATGTTCTCACCATGGGATTCGAATCCAAGCATCTCCTTGAGGAATGGATCGATATAAATTTTACCCGTTTTGAGATCCCAGTCCCAGACGCCGACATTGCCGGCGGTTGTGGCGAGATCGTAACGCTCCTGTGCCTGGAGCAGGTCTTGCTCGATCCGGGCGCGTTGTACCGCGTTCATGATGATCTCAGCAACCAGGCGCAGTGATGCCGTGTGCTCTTCGGTCCACGCCAGGGCACTATCATAGCGGCCAAGCAAGAGGCATCCAATAAGTGTTCTATTGATATTGACGGGGATGAGCACCGCTGACGACAGCTTCAGCCTGCTAAAGAACTGGAACGCAGCTGGGTCGCCGGCTTCCAGGTTCTTGGTCTGCTCGATCTGGAAAATCTCTCCGCTGGTCATTCGGGCCTTCATCCACTCGATGTCGCCTTTATCGAGCGCTTCATGCGGAATCATGCCTGGGATACCGGTGCCTTTCCAGCAATGATCGAACTCGAGCTCTGCCTTCGCGTACTTTGCAAGCAACAGGCAGCTGCGATCTACATCGAAATAGTCTCCCAACTCAGACAGCGATTGTTTGATGACATCATCAATCTTGTTGGGATCTTGATTTACAAACCTGGCGGATAGGCTGCCGACGAGCCGTTCGAGCTGACTGCGTGTGGTAAGCGCTTCTTCCGCGCGTTTGCGTTCGGTAATATCGAGCTGGACAAGCTGCAGCGCCGGACGGCCTTTGAACTGGACCACTGTGATTAGAGATTCGACCCAGCGCCATTGATCGGCAGCATTGCGCACGCGGTATTCCATACGGATATCCGTCATCGCGCCGGAACGAAGTTCCTGCAATGCCTCGCTTACTTTCGTGCGGTCATCGCTATGGATGGTGGCAAACAGATCGGTCGCGCCTGTGCGGTAGAGGTCGCGCTCACTCAGGCCGCTCATCCGCTTTGCCTCAGGATTAGCATATACGACCCGGCCATCCTGCGTGATGTAGAGCTCCTGAAGGGACTCTTCTACCATACTCTTGTAGGTTCCTTCGGTGCGTTCGCGCTCGATGACAGCACCAATCAGGTTGGCGGCTGTTTTCAAGGCGTCGATGACGACCCGCTTCCACTCACGTTCGATGATGGTATCCTCGAATCCGAGATATCCCCACCAGGCGCCATCGACAAATATCGGTACCGCGACGACTGACTTCGTACCGCGCTGCTCGAAATATGCCTGCTCAGCCTCGGGCAAGCGATGCACTATACCTTCAATGATCTCGCCTGCCTGCATGGTTCCGATCCAGCGCTGCAGGCCAAGTTCTTCATAGTCAAATTGCCTGGTATCTTCTTCTGCCTCTTTCGCCGGCGTCTGGGACCATTCTTCCTGGACCCACGCAAAGTGCTTCTCGCCGTCCGAAAAATCATTCCGGATAAGCGATACGTAGCTTACGTTCACTGCGCGGCCGATCCACTCGAGGACCTCAGCGATATGCTTCTGCCAGGGCGGAATGCGCAGAAAATATTCTGCCGCAAGCGTTATCGAAGCCATTATTGCCTCGCGCTGCAGTACATCGTACTCGGCCCCGGACTGAGGCGGCGCTATCGCGGATTCCTCCGGAAAGAGGCGTTCTTCCGGCGTAGTTGCAGCCGGACCACCTGCCGGTTCTTCCTCGCGGCGTCGGAGGGGCGATCCACTACCGGACTCAGTGGAGAGAACGTGGTAAATACCTGCCAACCCGGTGACGTTTCCGTGCGCATCGAAGGTCGGTGTGCGAAGCGCTTCTATCGGGAGCTGCTTCCCGCGAGAATCCAGAAACGCCTCTTCGCTTTTCCGGATGCGGAGGCTGGAGAGTACTTCTCTATCCAACGTCAGGAACCGGTTTGCAAAATCAGAAGGAAAGAGCTCTTCGTCCGTCTTACCGCAGATCTCGCTTTCGCGGAGTCCAAGATAGCGTGCAAACACGCTGTTGACATCCACGTAGCGAAGCTCCTTGTCCTTCACCCAGGCAAGATCCTGGATGCATTCCAGAAGCGCTTTCCTCCGTCCAAGCGGGTCGTCTTGCCCCGTCATGCGGATGCTCTTCAGGATCAGCTCATCGCTCGTTGCGTCGCGGAAGAATGAATACACATAGAGCAATTCATCCGATTCGTCGCGAATGGAATCTGCACTCAGTTTCACCCGGAAAGGTTTGCCGGTGGTATCAGCAACGTCGAGAATGCCTTCCCATACACCACCTTGACGAAGGACAGGATACGCGCTCGATTCGAACCGGCGCTGGGAGGCACTACTGAGGAAATCAAAAAGCGAATAACTCGATACCTGTTCCGCTTCCAAGGCGAACATGCGCTCGAACGCGGCGTTATTCATGATCAGGTTGCCACTTTCGCCGAACACCGCCATCGATTCTGTGGTATCGCGGAAGATGGACTCAAGGATTCGATGTTGATCCCATGCGACGGCCGGACTGGTCTCGGCTGCTGGAGCTGCGGGCGCTGGCGGAACAGCGGGCGCAGACGGAACAGCGGGCGCAGACGGAACAACGCGCTCGGCAGCTTCGGCCGGACTCTCAGTTTGGCGAAGTGCGTGCGGCACGGTGGAAACCGTCGTCCTGCGCGGGGATTGCTGGACTGTTCCGGTCATCGCGCTGCCTGGCTGCGCCATGTTGTACGTCTCGTCGATAGCATTGAATAGGTTATCCAGTAAAGGAGCCAACTCCGGTCTATCACCGAGATGTTTCTTGATTTGCTCTTCGAGTTTCTTGTTCCTGGCCATCGGCTTCTGATTCATTAATCTGGTCAATCCCTTGTTTACACGTGTCACCAATGAAGTACAATCTGAATGACACTGCCGCACGTTTCAACGAGGCCCTGCATTACTATTATAGTACTCGCCAGATTGATGATCTGGCGGGCCATCAGTGCAGAATCGATGAATGAACTACTTTCATAGATCCCTGTAACCTGTTGCGAATCAATGGATTCCCCTGGTTTGCCCGAGGAATCAATTACCGTGCTGCTTGTAGCGGCATTTGTCACAGATTGTTCAGGATACGTGAATGCGTTCATTAAATACTCTCATTTCGGTCTGTGCAGAAAAATCAACACATACATAGAGATCAACTACTGTGCCACAAAGAATTTGGCACAGAAACCTTGATCAATTAAATGAGAGGATTTTGGATTGAGTCAGATGTAAAAAGAATCTGCGCATACAAGATACGCAGATTCTTAAATACTTGGAGGGTGCAACCAGTTCGTGCTAGCTGCTATGCATGTTGAGACTATGCATGTACACCGTTGGACGGCTCCACTCTGGCTTTGATCTCCTGGAGATTTTCCTTCGCGATGCTGAATTCGATCTCCAGTTCGTTCAATATGGTGGGGATGGGATCGAACGATTCGTTGCGCGCCTCGCGCTCTATACGCGCGAAAAGATCCATCATATGCATGGCGCCCACGGAGCCGCTCCCGCTCTTCATGCTGTGCGCTGCCGAGCGGATGCGTTCGGCGTCCTGTTCCTGCAAGCCTTCCCGGATTTCGTTGATCGCTTTCTCCGCCTCACCGTTGAATATATCGATGAGCTTCGTGAGATATGATCCGTTTCCGTTCGTGACATCGCGGTTGAACTGATCAACGGCTTCGAAATCTATTGCCCGGTACATGGTGATCTCTTCTATCAATTCTTCGACTGATTCGCGGGGCTCGCATTTGGCCAAAGCCTTCGCTAATTCATCAACCTTTACCGGCTTCCCGACGTAGTCGTCCATGCCTGCTTCCAGGCATTCTTCCTTGTCCGATTCCATCGCATACGCCGTCATTGCAATAATTCTCGGTCTGTCATCGCTCCAGCGCTCGATGATCTCCCTGGTTGCTTCGATGCCGTTCATCTCGGGCATCTGCACGTCCATCAGGATAAGATCATAGCGCTGCCGTTCGATGGCTTCCACTGCCTCAAGTCCGTTCGCCGCCAGATCGGCCTCGTAGCCCATACGTTCCAGCAGGTTTAACGCCACCATCTGGTTGACGACGTTATCCTCGGTCAACAGAATTCTCAATGGATGCTTTTCTGCGAAATGTGCATCAATCAGCATCTCGTCTTCTTTCTGCTCTATTTCATCGCCGCTTTGTGCGTGGAATGCAGAAACGAGCGCCTTGTACAGCCCCGTCGGACGGATAGGCTTCACGATGTGCACGCCGAGTTCATCGTTCACGGAATCATTCCTCCCCAACGGCGACATCAGTATAAAGGGCACCGTCCCATCAGAGCGTACGTTCAGATCGGCGACGAGCTGCATCCCATCCATATCGGGCAAGTGTTTATCTGCGATAGCGATGTCAACGTCCGGGTTGCGTTCGAACATCGCCAGCGCACCTGTGCCGGAATCCGCAATCGCGACCTCCATACCCCACATCTTCGCGTAATGCGAAACGATCTCGAGCATCATCGGATTGTCGTCTGCGACAAGCAGGCGCTTCCCACTGAGATGCGGGGATGCGCCGTTCATGAATTCAGGCTGCCTGCATTCCTTCGATAGGGTTGGGAAACTGAAGGAAAACGTAGAACCGACGCCGAGTTCGCTTTCGACAGAGAGCGAGCCGCCCATCATGTCGGAAATCCGCCGGCAAATGGCAAGTCCGAGTCCGGTGCCGCCATACTTCCGTGCCGTGGAACTATCGGCCTGCGTGAAGGAATCGAAGATCCGTCCAACCTTTTCTTCGGAAATACCGATTCCTGTATCGCGAACTGAGAATTCCATCGCGTACTTGTTGTTCTCAAGATGCTTCGCTCCCACGGAGATCAGAATATCCCCGCTTGCTGTGAACTTGATGGCATTCCCTACGAGGTTCACCAGCACCTGTCTCGTCCGTGTCGTATCCCCAATGATGGTGATTGGTGTATTTTTTTCGATGATGTAGCCGATATCCAGTCCCTTATCCATCGCACGCGGAGCAAGCAGGTCAATCGTATCCTGAATGCAGTCCAGCACGCTGAATGGCTGCTCTTCCAGCTCCATGTGTCCGGCTTCTATCTTCGAAAAGTCCAGAATATCGTTGATGATGGTGAGCAGTGTATCGCCGCTGGTACGGAGCGTATCGACAAGGTTCTTCTGCTCTTTTGTGAGCGATGTATCCTTCAGGAGCGTGGTCATGCCGATAATACCGTTCATCGGAGTGCGGATCTCATGGCTCATATTGGCCAGGAATTCGCTCTTGATTCGCGCGGCAATCTCAGCGGCTTCCTTGGCTTCCTTCAATTCCCTGTCGGCCCGGATCCTCTTTGTAATATCCTCCCGCAGTTCCAGATACCGGCTCACTTCACCGTGTTCGTCGTAAATCGGGGATATCGCAACATGTACCCAGTATTCTGATCCATCCGAACGCTTGTCCATCAGCTCCGAACGCCACGTTTTACCTTCGGCTAACGTTTTGCACATATCGTGGTAATAGCCTTCGTCATCTTCATTCCACAGGAATGACTTACTCGAAATGCAATCGCCGGTATCCCACCCCGTCATACGCATGAACGCTGGGTTCACATATTCAATGATGCCGTCCCTATCAGTGATGACCACCGAAACAGGGCTCTGTTTCACGGTCTCGGAGAGAACACGCAGCTGCTCATCGGCAGCGATGCGGTGTTCGATGTTGCGGAAAACTCCAACGTATCCCATTGGGCTTCCTGTGGCACTGTTAACGACGGAAACACTTATTTCAATCGGAACAGGCGCACCCTCTCCCTTCTTGATTGTGAACTCCGCATCACGGATTTCGCCTGCGTTCAATAATGAATCGAGAAGCTCTCCGGCGCCTGCACGATGCTCATCTGCAACAAACTCCTGAACGTGTCTGCCGACAAGCTGCACCTTGTCATCCATGCCAACTATCTCCGTAGCTGCCTCATTCGCATCGACGATCTTTCCACTGAGGTTGGTAATTATCAGCCCGTCGGGCATGGTACG
>PABJ01000035.1 GCA_002699105.1 Ectothiorhodospiraceae bacterium
CAGGACTCAAGGAGCGAAATATCGAATCCCCTGAGCAAGTCCGTAACCTGACAACGCAGCTTCAGGAGCACGCGGAGATTCCGCTCTTTATCGGTATCGATCAGGAGGGCGGCTGGGTCAACAGGCTGAAGGAACGGCGGGGCTTCATACCCACCATGTCGCAGCAGAAGCTTGGGGCGAAGAACGACACCGCGTTCACGTACAGATATGCGCAAAAGACGGCACAGCAGCTTCGGAGTATTGGAATAAATCTGAATTTCGCCCCCGTGGTGGACGTGAATTCCAATCCTGAGAATCCCGTCATCGGGAAGCTGGAGCGCTCGTTTTCGGCGAACCCATATTCCGTCACGAAACATGCCCTGGCCACTATCAAGGCGCACAGGAGCAAAGGGGTACTCTGTGCAATCAAGCACTTCCCCGGGCACGGTAGCGCATGGCATGATTCGCACGAGGGCCTGGCGAATGTTTCGACGACGTGGAGCATGACGGAGCTGATACCGTTCAGGCAAATCATCCGCGCAGATGAATGCGATATCGTGATGACGGCCCATATCTTCAACGGCAAGCTCGACGGCGAATACCCGGCGACCCTCTCAGAAAAAATCATCGGTGGGATCCTCAGAGACAGCCTGGGTTACGACGGCGTCGTCATTTCGGATGACCTGCAGATGCGCGCCATTACAAACTTCTACGGCCTGGAACAGGCAATATTGAAAGCCGTCCAGGCAGGTGTAGATATTCTTCTATTTTCAAACAACTCCATATACGACGATGAGATCTCAGAAAAAGCTATTCGCATTTTGCGTCACTACGTGCGAACGGGCAAGATCTCTGAAGACCGCATAGATGCCTCCTTCCGGCGAATAATGACGCTAAAACGTGAAATTGGCTGGAAACCGACCAACTAAATGAATTCTGCACCGGCATGAGCGCGAAAGAAATGAAACAATTATTGGAAGTGGCACGCGGGGAGGTCCGCGCGGAGATTGTGCTGCGAAACGGCAAAATTATCAATGTTCTGAGTGGAGAGATCCACGAAGGCGACATTGCGATATCAGGTAACCGGATCGCGGGCATCGGAGCGTACGATGGAGATCAGGTGATCGATCTCAAGGGCAGCTATATCGCTCCTTCTTTTATTGATGGGCACATTCACCTCGAGAGTACAATGCTTTCTGTGAAAGAGTTTGTCCGAGCTGTCGTCCCCCGCGGCACAGGTGGATGCGTATGCGACCCGCATGAATTCGCAAATGTTGCCGGAACCGCCGGTATCGACTACATCCTTTCGGCCCAGGGTTCGCTGCCGCTCGATTTGTATGTCATGATGTCGTCGTGCGTCCCTGCGACGCCGTTGGAAACCGCCGGCGCGAGTATTTCCGTCGAACAAATCGGCGAGTATCTGCACAAGCCCGGGATCACCGGAATCGCTGAAATGATGAACTTCCCCGGTGTGTTCCTCGGCTGGGAATCGGAGATTAACAAAATTGCACAAGCGCAAGGCAGACCCATCGACGGGCATTCGCCTGCGCTAACGGGGAAGAACCTTGATGCATATATCGCTGCGGGCATCACCAGCGACCATGAATGCACATCCGCGGACGAGGCCCGCGATAAACTTCGCCGCGGCATGCATATCCTTATTCGGGAAGGCACTGCGGAACGCAATATGCACGACCTGCTCCCGCTCGTGACACCCGCCAATGCAAGACACTTCTCGTTTGCTACCGACGACAAGCACCCGGCAAGTCTGATGGACGAAGGACATATCGATAACCATGTGCGGGAAGCTCTTGCATTCGGACTCGATCCGGTAATCGTCTTCCAGATGGCAAGCCTTAACACAGCAAGACATTACCGTGCAATGCATAGAGGTGCGATCGCTCCAGGGTACTACGCAGACTTGGTCGTGTTCGACAACCTCGCGGACGTGCGAATCCGAAGCGTCTACAAAAACGGGTACCTTGTCGCTCAGGATGGCGAGTATCTCGGCAGCACCGACGTTCCCCCGGTGCCCGGGAAGCTGCTGAACACAATAAACACGGCACCGTTCACTGCGGATGATTTCAAGATCGCTGCAAACGGTGCCGCAAAGATGAAGGTCATTGAGATAATCCCCCGCCAGATAGTGACGAAGGCTGTCATCGAAGACTGTACCTCGGCTAATGGCCAAGTGACAGCCGACACTGAGCGGGACATCCTGAAGCTTTCAGTGATTGAACGGCATAATGCCACTGGTAATATCGGGACCGGTTTCGTCCGCGGCTTCGGGATGAAAGAAGGCGCGCTTGCATCAACCGTAGCACACGACGCCCATAACATCGTTGTGGTCGGCACAAACGATGAGGACATGGCTGCTGCTGTGCACGAGCTCATACGCATCGGCGGCGGGCTGTGTGTGGTCCGAAATAACGAGGTGCTGGAATCCCTTCCTCTGCCAATTGCAGGCCTGGTATCCGACAAACCGCTGGAAGAAGTGCGTGCAAAAGAGGACGCCCTGAAGGCAGCTGCGAAGACATGCGGATGTACGCTCAGCGATCCATTTATGACGCTGTCGTTCCTGGCGCTGTCTCCTATCCCGGCACTTAAAGTCACAGACCAGGGGCTCGTCGACGCCGAGAAGTTTGAACTCACAAACTTGTTTGTAGAGTAAGGAAAGAATCGAATGGCTACCCCTTTAATGAAACAGTATCACGGCATCAAGAAGAACTATCCTGATGCCATCCTGCTGTTCCGTATGGGGGATTTTTTCGAGACGTTCGAGGATGACGCAATTACAACCGCCCGTGTGCTCGGCATAACGCTCACAAAGCGCTCAAACGGCGCCGCCAGTGAGGTGCCGCTAGCAGGATTCCCGCATCATGCATTGGATAGTTATCTCCCAAAGCTTATTCGGGCGGGACACAGAGTGGCCGTATGCGAGCAGATCGAGGATCCGAAGCAGGCAAAAGGAATTGTAAAACGTGACGTTGTCGAAGTCGTGACGCCCGGCGTCGTGTTTACTGACAAACTGCTGGATCACAAGCAGCATAATTTCCTTGCTTCGCTTTACTTCACCGATGAACTCGCAGGCATTGCATTCGTCGATGCCAGCACTGGGGATTTCTTTGTCACCGAGATGCCCCTGCATATCCTCCGCGATCAACTGGAGACCATAGCACCAAACGAACTCATCATCGCAAAGAAAGATGCCGACCGGATCAGAGATGTCTTCGGAAGGCATACACCCCAGGCACCGATGACCCGGCTGGACGACTGGATCTTCACCAGGGAGACAGCGTACGAGATCCTGCTCATGCACTTCAAGGTGAAAAATCTCAAGGGGTTCGGCATTGATTCCATGCACGAAGGGGTTATTGCCGCAGGCGCAGCGCTCCACTACTTGAAAGAAACGCAGAAGGCCAATCTTCCCCACCTTCGAAGCATCAGGCGGTACTTTGTCGAGGAGTACATCACGCTCGATTCTTCCACGCGGCGGAATCTCGAGCTTACGTTCTCGATGTCGGACGGAACGCGGGAAGGCACCCTCATTGGTATCATGGATAGGACCTCCACTTCTATGGGTGGGCGGCTGCTGAAGTACTGGATGACGCATCCGCTCAAATCCTCTGCAGCGATCCAGCAACGACTGGATGCCGTTCGAGAGCTTACTTCCGTGCATGATAACAGAGAGAGACTCAGCACATTGCTGGCTGAGATCGTTGATATCGAAAGGCTGACGGGTAGGATCTGCACCGGCCGTGCGAATCCGCGCGAAGTCATTGCTCTCAGAAACAGCCTGAGTCGTATCCCGCTCATACACGAACAGCTTCTTCCGTTCGAATCTCATCTCATAGCAGGCTTGCAGGATGATCTCAAGCCGCAGGACGATATTGTCGATCTCATCAGTGAAACGATCTCCGACGACCCGCCGGCGCACCTCAATGATGGCGGAGTCATACGGCATGGGTTCAGTCCGGAACTCGACGATCTCAGGGATATCGCAACCCACGGAAAGCAGTGGATGGCGAAGTACCAGGAAGAACAGCGGCGGGAAACGGGTATCACAAGCCTCAAGCTCGACTACAATAAAGCCTTCGGATACTACATCACCGTAAGCAAGGCAAATGTCGGCAAGGTCCCTGATCATTACGTCCGCCGCCAGACGCTGGTCAACGCGGAACGCTATATCACTCCCGAACTGAAGGAGTACGAAGACAAGGTCCTGAATGCCAAGGAGCAGATTCTCCAGCTTGAGGCTGAACTTTTTAACGATCTCCGGCTCCGCCTCACAGAATTCGCCGATGCACTGCAGCGTCTTGCACGATCGATTGCGATGCTGGATTGCCTCGTCTGCTATGCGAGTGTCGCGCTCGAAAGGAACTTCGTCTGTCCGGACGTCAACGATGGAACGACGCTCCGGATAGAAGAAGGGCGGCATCCTGTGGTTGAATCAATGCTCGATCCCGGAGAGCGCTTCGTTTCGAACGATGTTCACCTCGACGAAGAGCAGCAGATCATGATCATCACCGGGCCCAACATGAGCGGTAAAAGTACCTACCTCCGCCAGGTCGGACTCATCGTGCTGCTCGCGCAGATCGGAAGTTTCGTCCCGGCCAAATCTGCGGAGATTGGTGTTGTCGATAGGATTTTCACACGCGTAGGCGCCTCGGATAATATTGCGGCCGGTGAGAGTACGTTTCTCGTCGAAATGACGGAAGCAGCGAACATCCTTCACAATGCCACGCCGAAAAGCCTCGTCCTGCTCGATGAAATCGGACGAGGGACATCAACCTTTGATGGGATAAGTATTGCCTGGGCGATCTCTGAATACATCCACGATAATTCGGAGAACCGCGCTAAAACGCTCTTCGCAACGCATTATCACGAACTGAATGAACTGGCGGATATCATGCCGCACATACAGAATTACAAGGTGGAAGTGCGCGAGTACGAGGACAAGGTGATATTTCTGCGGAAAGTCACGAAGGGTACTGCGGACCACAGCTATGGTATTCAGGTGGCGCAGATGGCCGGTTTGCCAGAATCCGTCATCGAGCGTGCGAAAGACGTGTTGAAGTCGCTGGAGGGACAGGACCTAACCGTCCTTGCTCAAGGCGCGCAGAATGAAGGCCGCGTGCGCCGCCCGGGGAAATTTCAGATTAGTCTGTTCGAAGCAACCGATGTGGAACTCAAGGAAAAGCTTCGCCGGATGGATATAAACAACATGACGCCGCTGGAAGCACTCCACGCATTGGAAGCACTCAAGCGCCTGGCCGACGGCGACGCCTAGTGCGCCGCATCCCGATCCAGCGATACGAGGATGCCTTTCCGCTTGCCTTTACCGAACTTTGTCTCCCTGACCATGTAACCATATTCAGAATCCGCCTTGTAATCCCACTCGATTCTGCGCTCCCCGTGTTTTACCTTCTCTCGTATCTTGGTCGTCATGACGGCCTCGAACCAATCTACGAACTCCTGGAATTCGCTGTCTGATTCCACTGGTTTAAACGCACGGAATCGCTCCATTGTCACGATGGCATATCTGCCGGTCTCAAAATCGAACCACATCTCCCATGCATCTTCGCTGGTTGTGTCCTTGTAGTGCACAGTAAAGGCGAGGATGCTTGCCCGGTCTATGATATAATCTTCGAACGTCACATCATGCCCCGACCCTATCAACATCCGGCTGTCGGCGTACGTCTCACCGACATTGATTGTCGCAAAGAACGGGACGGGGTCGAAATCTTTTGTTTGGGTGAATGAATTCGTTGTCACTATCGCGAGAGCGAAGAAGAGGAGGGCTGATGTTATCCGCATTGAGGACTCCGAGTTGGAAGTTCGCAGAGCTGTCGGTTGCGAAGAAATTATACGACGATTTGGGCTACGATGCCACCAATGAGGAGGGCAAGGATAAAACTTCCAGACCAGATGATGACACCTTCCTTGACGCCGCGTTCCTTGAACATCACCATAAGCGAGGCAATACAAGGTACGAACAGCGTTATGGTCGTCAGTGCTGCGATAATCTGGCCGGGAGTCAGTTCCATCATGTACAATCCGGCGGCGCCAAAGTCGCGGCGAACAAGTCCCATCACAAACGCTGTGCTTGCTTCCTTCGGCAGTTTCAACCACCACACCACGATAGGTTCAAGCGCATCCTGGATGAAGATGAGCGATCCCGTGACCTGTAGAATGCTCACGGCCAATGCACCGATGAAGAACCACGGTGCAGCTTCGCGCATAAAGAAGTATGTTTTGTATGCGGTCTTCGTGACGACATTATTTAACCTGGGCAGGCGCATGGGAGGAAGGTCCAGGAGAAGCGGCGATGCTTCACCCGGCAGTCGATTATTCAGAATTGAACCCACCGTGACAAGAAATGTGAATATAATCCCTGCATAGACCAGTGTAGGGACGAATCCTGCTGTTGCAAGCAGTGCTGCGATAACGCCAAGCTGCGCGGAGCAAGGGATGGCGAGTTGCAAGATTGTTGTCGCGATGGTCTTTTCGCGCTGCGTATTCAGGAGTCTCGTGGTGATTGTTGCCATTGTCACGCAGCCGAAGCCAAGAATAATGGGAATGACAGCGCGTCCATTAAGTCCGATATTGCGAAGTAACCTATCAACAAGGGTCGCAAGCCTGGGCAGGTAGCCGCTGTCTTCGAGAATAGAAAGCGACATATAAAACCCTACTACCAAAGGAAGTAATAAAAACAGGAGGTAGGTGAACGTCATCGTTATCGCGCCGAATTCACCGAAGAATACTACCAGGATTGGATTCCTGAATTGGAACGAGTACTCCGATGGACCTTCCGACCGGTACTGCTGGGCTACCGTCCAAAGGGTTTTGTCGGCGTTTGTACCTTCCGGGAACGCGTATTCCTGGCTGCCGATCTCCTCTCCCTCATCATCTAACCTGGTGATCGTCAGATCGGTGGCAGCGTTCTGGGCCACAAAGGACTTCATGTAGAATTCCACAATGTTCTTGCCGATTGTGTTCTCTGTGTAATCGACCACATCTCCCGCCACGAAGACACCAACGAATAAGTACATGACGTACAGCGTCACCAGCAGGAACGGAATACCGAAGATAGGACTCACTGCGAGGCGTCCGACGCGCGTGGAGAGCCGCTTCTTCGTCGATAGATCGGTTACGACTTCGGTAAGTATGGCATTGACGCGGTTGCGCCGGTCGATGTAGAGTTCTTCCCTCCTGGATTCCGGCGATGGCTCAATCCCATGCCGTTCAGCAACCGCAAGATCGGATTCAAGCACCATCAATGCTTCCGACTGCGACCCGACCTGAGAAAGCATGTTGTGTAACTCTTTATGCAGCGAAGCTTTCTGCTTCCCCTCTCTCGCCTGCACAATAAGTTCATGGATGGCGTCAAGCCCCCTCTTCTTCACGGCAACGGTGCCGATCACGGGTACACCGAGACGCTCTTCCAGTTTCTTGAGATCAATGCCTATGCCCTGCTTCTCGGCTTCGTCCATCATATTGACGACTAGTCCGACCCGCTTCCCCATGTCGATAAGTTGCTGCGTCAAAAACAGATCGCGCTCAAGGTGCACGGCATCGACGATATTGATGATAATATCTCCGCCGAGGATGATATCCCTTGCAACGCGTTCTTCGTCGTTAAACGATGAAATCCCGTAGATACCGGGAGTATCGTACAGCTCGTAATGCAGGTAGGATGCTTTCGATATCTCGACTGTTGTGCCCGGGAAATTCGAGACATCGACATACACGCCGCTGAGGAAATTGAATACCACGGACTTCCCCACATTGGGATTGCCGACCAGCACGATCTTCGGAAGGACCGGATCTGCAGTCAGTTTGTTTGCACCAAGGTGCTTATGTGGTTGGTGTCCTACGTTAGAATTCATATACAGCCGCGCCACTCGGCATGAGTAGTGAATTGAAAGTCAGAGAAACGGGGTGAATACGTGATACTGTACCGGTCGCCTATACGGGCATGACGGTGATTGAATCAGCGAGATTTGCGCTGAGGGCGAATTCCTGGCGGCTCTGTCCGATGACGAGCGTGCCGCCCGGCAGCCGCTCCAGGCATTCGATGATTGCGCCTTCCATGAGTCCGATACGTATAAACTGCGAACGCGACTCTCCCACCGGTAATTGGTGGATTTGTACCCGCGATCCGCGCCGAATTGAACTCAGCTTCATTTGGTGCTCTCCTTTCGAGACGAGGTGCTTCCACAATCCGAGCATATCCCATAAATGTGCAGGACCCCGGATTGCAATTCATATTCCATTGTCTGCGCGGCGTCCCGTGCCAGGCGGTCGACGCGCTTATCGATAAACTCTTCGATCTTCCCGCATGACTGGCAGACAATATGATGATGCGGTTCGTTGCCGTAGATGAGTTCGTAGCGGGCAAGTTTCTCGCCGAAATGATCGCGCGTCACAATTGCGCATTCGGTCAGAATATCGAGAGTGTTGTACACTGTAGCACGCGATACCTTACTACCGTCATTCTTCATCCGTAGAAATAATTCGTCTGCATCGAAATGATCTTTGATGCTCAAGATCGCTTGCAGCACATCGAACCGTTCCGGTGTTGCGCGGTACTTGTTGCGCTCCAGATAGGTTCGAAAGTATTTCTGGACATCTTGTGTGTGCATTTGGCACCGCTCTTTAGAAACAATCTAAATAAATATACCGCCATACGCAACCGATTCCAAGCTTTCGAAAAAGAAAAATTGCCCCGTTTGTATTTTTTCAGCATTTTTGTCCTGCAGTTGACCGTCTGCGTAAGCAGTTTACCGAAAGGATTTACGGGGCATGTCTCCCCAGCTTGAATATCTTCTCCGTGGGAAAGCCTTTCTGGCTCCCATGCTCGCCACCACCGATATCCCGTTCCGTACGATTTGCAAAGAATTCGGCGCTGCTCTGACCTTTACCGAAATGGTTAGTGCGAAGGGAATCATTGACGACTCATCTATTTCGTTCAAATACGCGGTATTCGATCCTGCGGAAAAGCCCGTCGCGATACAGTTGCTTGCATCGAATGCGGGCTATATCGAGAGCGCTATTCAAAAGCTACTCCCTTTACAACCGGCGCTGTTCGATCTCAATGCCGGGTGCCCATCCAACAGGGTTTGCGAAGCAGGAGCAGGTGCCGAACTCCTCGAAGACATCGGCCGGTTTCGTGAAGTACTCTGTACTGCGACAAGAGCATCATCCACACCTATATCGGTGAAGCTCCGGGCGAGCGACTCAGATTCGAACCATTCGGTTGAAACCCTCGCTGAAATTGTGGAAGAATGCGGCGCGGGATTCATCACGGTGCACGCACGGGCGAGGCATGAGAAGTACGATGTCCCTGCCGACTGGAGAATCATCGCGCGCGCAAAACGGGCGGTCTCCATTCCCGTAGTCGGAAACGGAGATATTTTCTCTTCCGAAGACGCATACCGCATGTTCGACGAAACCGGTTGCGATAGCGTGATGATTGCTCGCGGAGCCCTGGGAGCTCCCTGGATATTTGATGATATCAAACGCGGCATCAGCCGGACGGCAACCGAAGGCCTTCCACCGGTATCTACGCTGCTTCCAGTCATCATGCGGCATCTTGAGATGCTGCTCCAGGATTTTGGCGATGTCTATGCAGTCCCGCGGATGCGGAAACACCTTCTATGGTATGCGCGATGGTACAAAGGGATCGATAAATTCCGCCAACTTGTATTCCAAAATGATACCCCCATGCATTTAATCGAGACCGCGAAAGGGCACTTCAGCCAAGCAGTGCCGCTTGATCCGAACGGCCGGGAATTTGCAGAGATGCAGAAGCGGTTCCGGCGAAGGGTGTTGCATTGGACTCTGATGCCCAAATTGGCAAACTCCAGCGAAACGAATTCATAACGCTTCCTACCTTCGATTCTACGAGCCGAAATCGTATATTTCCCGCACGACATCATTCTCAACCAACAATGAATCACCAATGAAACGAATTATACGTTCGATTCGGCCACGCGATTGGGTCGTCATAGTAGTACTGTACGGAACGTTGTTCGCTGCTTGCGGCGTCAATATATACTCCGATAAGGACGATGTTGCGCTCGGCCAGCAACTCGATGAAGAAATCAAGAGCAATCCGCAACAGTATCCGATCCTGAGGGATCGTCCTGTTGTCAAATCATACGTCGTCGGGATTGTCAATAAGATTCTTCAATCGCCCGCTATCGAAAAGCGGAACATCTATCCATACAACGTCGAGATCATTGCCGACGACGAGACAATCAACGCATTTTGTACGCCTGGAGGATACATTTACGTCTACACAGGGTTGATTAAGTTTCTTCCGAACGAAGCCGCATTAGCCGGGATTCTGGGACATGAGATCGCGCATGCTGAGCGCCGTCATGCAACCAAACGCATCACAGCCGCCTACGGTGTACAGATACTGCTCGGCGCGGCGCTCGGTCAGAACCCATCCACAGTGGAGCAAATCGCGGCGAACCTCTTCACGAATCTCGGCTTCCTGAAAAACAGCCGCGATGACGAACTCGAATCCGATAACTACAGCATGAAGTATCTCCGGTCGACTGAGTACTACCCCGGCGGTATCATCTTCTTCTTCGAGAGGATCAACCAGGCCGGCAAGGGCACGGCATCGGAATTGGAGAAGCTGTTCCTTACCCATCCGCCATCGCAGGAGCGTTACGATAACGTGCAAAAGACCATGCAGGAATGGGGGATACCGCAACCGACGCAGAAGAACCTCTTCCCGGACCGCTACGGAGACTTCAAAGCGAAGCTCCCATAGCTGAAGCATTTGTAATTCAAAGTTGAAACTCCCAGTTTGAGCTGGCGTACATCTACGCCGGCTCATTTCTTTTTACTCACTAGCGTATCGCCATCATGGCCAAGCCAATTGTTGCAATAGTCGGACGTCCAAACGTTGGAAAGTCAACACTTTTTAACCGCCTCATCGGCAGGCGGCAGGCTATCGTATTCGGCGAACCCGGCGTGACGCGCGATAGGCATTATGGCGAATCCGACTGGACCGGCAAGGAATTCATCGTCATCGATACCGGCGGCTACGTGCCGGATTCCTCGGATGTGTTCGAGGAAGCAATCCGCGAGCAAGTGAAGCAATCGATCGGGGAAGCGGATGTGGCGATGTTCGTCGTTGACGGCCGCGACGGCATCATGCCAATGGACGAAGAAATCGCAGGCATCCTCCGCAAGCATGCCAAGCGGGTGATACTCGTCGTGAACAAGATCGACTCCGAAAAACAGGATGCGGAAACCGGACAGTTTTATTCGCTAGGGTTAGGCGATCCATACCCGATATCCGCCGTGAGCGGACGTAGTGTCGGCGATATGCTCGATGCAGTCCTGGCGGAGGTGCAGGAGTTCAGCGGCGAGGATGAAGATGCATATATGCACCTGGCGATCATCGGTAAACCGAATGTCGGGAAATCCTCTCTGACGAATGCCTTCTTGGGATTCGATCGTTCGATCGTCACCGATATCCCGGGCACCACCAGGGATTCGGTAGACTCCGTGCTGAAATACTACGGCAAGAAAATCATCCTTGTCGATACGGCAGGACTGCGCAAGAAGAGCAAAGTAAAAGAGAATATCGAGTTCTTCTCCACGCTTCGAACGCTGAAGAGCATCCAGCGCTGCGATGTGGCGCTGATGTTGATGGACGCAGTGGAAGGGGTCACCCACCAGGACCTGGATGTGCTCGGCGAAGCTATCCAGTATAAAAAAGGCGTGGTGATCGCCCTGAATAAGTGGGATCTCGTCGATAAGGAAGACGAGGAACTGCATAAGTTCAGGGAGAAAATCTACGAGCGGTTACCGATGCATACCTATATCCCGGTCATTTCAACTTCCGCCGAGACGAAGCAGCGCATTTACAAGGCGCTCGAAACCTGCATCGAGGTGTTCGAGGAACGCAAAAAGAGGATCGAGACCTCAGCGCTCAACGATTTCTTGTTCGAACTCCTCAGGCAAACCCCTCCCCCTTCCTCGCCCACGGGTAAAGAAACGAAGTTCTACTACGCAACCCAGGTAAAAGGCTCGCCCCCGGTATTGCTGTTGTTCATGAACGAAACCAAGTTCATTCCCGATACCTATCAGCGGTTCGTGGAGAAGCAAATCCGCGGGAAGTTTGGATTTACCGGCGTTCCGCTGACGGTCAACTTCCGGAAACGAAAGAACTAACCGGCCCTCGAGTTCAGGATTTCCTCTCATATCAAGAGATACCGCTAACTTTTTTGCCAACTTTTGCGTTACATTCCATACGGATGAACTATCCGATAGAAATTGCACGTATGCCGCTCAATGAGCGGTTCATGTTTGGAGACTTTGAATGAGCGAAAAAGAGAAACAAAACAACGAGCAACGCAGTCCCTTTCAGATGCGGGGAATGGCGGTCTACCGGTGGGTGCTGATAGCCCTCGCCGTGATGATTGCCATGCAATTCCTTTGGAATTGGGGATCGCAAGGGAAGACGTTGCCGTATTCCACCTTCAAAGAAATGGTGCGCGATAGTAAAATTGTCCGCGTAGAGATTGACCAGAGCACGATACTCGCCTATAAAAAGGTTGAAGACGACAAGGCTTCCGACCGGTCGCCTGACTACAACGTCGTCATCCCAACCAGTATCAGCGATGATGAACTCATGACGCTGCTGGAAGAGAAGAACGTGAAGATCGTCGCACTGCAGGATAATTCCGGTCTCTGGACCATCCTGTTCTGGTTCGTGCTACCGATAGGGGCTATGATTGTATTCTTCGTCATCTTGAATATGAGGATGCGCTCCCAGGGCGGCGGGCCGGGTGGACTGCTTTCCATGGGTAAGATGAACGCCGAGCCTTTTTCCAAGGAAAAGGTCAAGACCAAGTTCGCCGATGTGGCTGGTGCCAAGGAGCAGAAGGAAGCCCTCTTCGAGATCATCCACTTCCTCAAGCGTCCGCAGGACTTCAAGAAGCTCGGCGGCACCATCCCCAAGGGCGTTCTCCTCGTGGGCCCGCCGGGTACGGGTAAGACTCTGCTCGCACGCGCAGTTGCAGGCGAGGCCGAAGTCCCGTTCTTCCACGTATCCGGCTCGGCATTCCTCGAGATGCTCGTCGGTGTGGGAGCCAGCCGTGTTCGCGATCTCTTCCGCACCGCGAAGAAGAACTCCCCTTGCATCATCTTCGTCGATGAGATCGATTCCATCGGGCGGAGGCGCGGCGGCATACAGGGATTCTACGGCGGTGGCGCCAGTGAGATGGAGCAGACCCTCAACCAGCTCCTCTCCGAGATGGACGGATTCGAGCCCAGCGAGGACATCATCGTCATGGCTGCGACGAACCAGCCCGATGTGCTCGATCCCGCTCTGCTGCGCCCGGGCCGCTTCGATCGCCGCGTGATCATCGACTTGCCGAACCTCCAGGAACGCGAGCAGATCCTCGAGGTCCACACCAGGAAGGTCCCCATGGGCAAGGACCTCGAGCTCAAGGACATCGCCCGCGCAACGCCCGGTAACTCCGGCGCCGACCTCAAGAACCTCGTCAACGAGGCGGCCATCCTCGCGTCCAAGAAGCGCAAGGACGCCGTCGAGAAGGAGGACTTCATGACCGCGCTCGATACCATCATGCTCGGCCATGTGCGCTCCAGCCTCATCCTCAGTGAGGACGAGAAGAAGCGCACCGCCTACCACGAGGCCGGTCACGCGCTCGTCGCCAAGCTGCTGCCCACCTCCGATCCCGTGACCAAGGTCACCATCGTCCCGCGCGGCAAGGCACTCGGCGTCACCATGCAGACTCCCCTCGACGAGCGCCACAACTACACCGAGGACTACCTCCTCGATCGCCTGGCAGTCGTGCTCGGCGGAAGAGCTGCCGAGCGCATCGTCTTCGACATGATCTCCACCGGCGCGGAGAACGACCTCATGGTCTGTACCACCCTGGCCCGCAACATGGTCGCACGCTACGGCATGAGCGACAAGGTCGGGAACCTCTCCCTCATGGACCCCGGCGGGGACTCCTACCTCGGCGATAGCC
>PABJ01000036.1 GCA_002699105.1 Ectothiorhodospiraceae bacterium
CTCTTCCCATCAGGGCGACGGTCGAGATAAGCATGTATAACAGTCTCGGCGAGCGCGTGAAGAAAATTGTGTCGGGTGATTTCACTGCCGGCACGTATAGCGCTTCGCTCGATGGCGCCAACCTTGAACCCGGCGTGTACTTTGTTGAAATGCGCGCGGTAGCAGGTCCAAACGCAGCAAGCATTCAACGAGTGAAGACAGTGGTCACCAGATAGCAACGTCGTTGAATAGATTCCTTTGAGCGCCCCGAAAGGGGCGCTCACTGTATATGCTACAACGTGAACCCGGCGGAATTATCTTTCCTGTTTTCTTGTATTCATAGCAACAACAAACTGCTATATTTCAAGAGTCTATATTTCCGAAATACATAGAGCGTAGAGGATTTCTTCATGTCAACAGCATTGAACGAATTGTTCACGAAGCACAAGGCGACGATCGATGAATCGGTTTCCGCCGTTCATAACCGCCACTTTTATGCGCATTGGCCCGAGCCGCCTTCCGGAAAGATTTACGGGGAGACCGCCCAAGCGGATGGTGAGGCAGCATTTAAATCGTTTCTGAACAACAAGTTCGAAGGGCTAGGCGAGGGAGACTTGTGGTACGGCACCGAGGAATCGCCGTACGGGTTTGCCTTGAATATTACCTATCCATCAGTCCAGCCGGAAACGCTTGTTCAGCGGGCCAGCGCAGCGTTCAAACCCTGGGCAAAGTATACGCCCGCACAACGGGCCGGGTTACTTACCGAAGCGCTGGAGCGCTCGGCGCAGAACTTTTTCGCGGTGGCATTCGCGACGATGCATACGACGGGTCAAGGTTTTGTGATGTCCTTCCAGGCCAGCGGTCCTCATGCGTACGATCGAGGACTGGAAGCAATAGGACTTGGCTACTTCGAACAGACCCGTTTCCCCGAGCATGTGGAATGGGAAAAGCCGATGGGCAAGTTCTCCGTGAAGCTGGATAAGGGCTACAGGGCTATCGGCCGCGGCGTCTCATTGGTTATTGGATGCAGCACGTTTCCTGTGTGGAACAGCCTACCATCGGTGATGGCAAGTCTCGTCACGGGAAATCCCGTCATCGTAAAACCGCATCCGAAGGCAATACTGCCAATGGCAATACTCGTCCGGGATATCCGTGCAACGTTCGAGGAGCATGGTATCGATCCGAATACGATACAGCTTGGCGTCGATGGCGAAACGCTCATGACCAAGGAGCTTGCAGAACATCCCAGCGTAAAACTCATAGACTACACCGGTAGCACGAGCTTCGGCAATTATCTCGAGAAGATCGAAGGGAAGATCGTATTCACCGAGAAGGCGGGTGTGAATTCGATAATCCTCGACAGCGTGCAGGAACTGGACCCTGTTCTGGAAAACCTTGCGTTCAGCTTGTCGTTGTACAGCGGACAGATGTGTACCACGCCGCAGAATATCTTTATACCCAAAGCGGGCATTAAGGTCGGCGGCGAGACAGTCGGTTATGAGGAGGTTGTCGAGAAGCTGAAAGAGAAAATCACCGGTCTCGTGAACCACCCGAAGATGGGTGCGGGAACGCTCGGAGCGATACAGAACAAGGCAACCCTCGAACGAGTCGAATCAGTCGATACCATGGGATGCGATATCAAGCTGGTATCCGAAAGTGTAGCGCAGCCCGGATTCGAGCAGGCGCGTAGCGTATCCCCGACGCTCGTTGAGATACCCTCCGAAAAGAACGATCTGCTCTACAAGGAGATGTTCGGTCCGATTGCATTCGTTGTCCCCACCGAAAGTACGAAGCAAAGTATCGAAATGGCATCCGATATAACGGCACAGAGCGGTGCGATTACGTTCGCTGCGTACACAACCGATGAGTCCGTCGCTGAACAGATCGAAGACGCATTGGCATTTGCCGGAGTGCCTGTCTCATTCAATCTCACCGGACCGATCTGGGTGAATCAAAGTGCAACGTTCAGCGACTTTCATGTCACTGGCGGCAATCCTGCCGGGAATGCTTCATTGGTCGATCCCGCGTTTATTGTGCGCCGGTTCTTTGTCGTCGGCACAAGGAAGCCTGCACAGTAGAAACGCATCTTTGGTTTGAAAAAGCTCGGGCGGTCGCTAGCGACCGCCCGTCATCGTTAATACAGGTCATCCTCTTCAGGCTGACCAAAGATCATGTCCTTAAATCGTTGGTAGAGGTAGGATACCAGAAGCAGGATCACTCCCAGACCTATGAATGAGAATATCCGGTACAGCGTCTCCAGCTCTGAAAGATCGTAGATGAAGATCTTGAGGATCGACAGGCCGAACAGGACGAAGGCAAGGACGCGCAGCACTCTCCTCTTTCGCAGGATACCGTAGACCATAAGTCCGATAGAGAACACAAGCCATACAAGCGAGAGGGATAGCTGCTGGAGGTTTTGCAGTTGCGACTCAAAGGCGGTATCGAGCGGAACGATGCTCCGGACAGATTCCAACTGCACCCGGTATATATCGATTGTTTCACCGGTAAGAAGAGCAAGTATCAGGAGCGATATCGCGACGCTGAATGTTGAACGCAGGAGTTCCGGTTTCTTCAGTATCCCCTGATACACATTGAACAGCAGCAGGTGACCAAACGCACCAGCGATGAGCACCGCGAAGTAGAACACCCTCAGATTCAGCACGGGGTCGTAGTATTCCAGCGGACTGAAAAACATTCCTCTGGCTGCACCCATGATGAATGCAAGCGCGAGAGTGATGAGTCCCCCTATTCGCAGAACGAGCAACTTGTGGCGAAGACCAAGCCACATCAGCAGGAGGGAGTACGCCATCCAAACACCGCTCATGATCATCAGTTGGTTGAAGGAAAGCGATTGCTTGAGGAGTCCCGACGCACCGTACATCTGCGCCACAAAGTAGTCAGCTGTCTCAACGCTGATGAAGCACCAGAACATGAACATCCACGCGATATGGAGCGAATATTCAGCGATTGGTTTCTCGCTTACGTATTTCCTGTGCAGCATTGCTCCAATCCCGGCTGCAGCGACGAGTGAGAGATAGGCGGCCGTTCTCCAGGAGAACAACACCGTAAATTGTCCCGCCTCGCGAACGCCAAGCATATCGGGCATATCGAACACAACCATGAGCATAATCAGCAGCAGGGAGTATCCGAGTATGCGCAGGTGCATGAGCTTCAGTCGCAAGCCCAGGAAGAACAGAAGGAGCGCTTCCATCGAGATAGCACAAACGACTTCGTAATTCTCGAGTTGGATGATGCTTGCAATCCCAAGCAGCAATGCTCCAGAGATAGAAGGAAGAAGCATTGCTTGCTGCCGATGTTCTGGCTCCGACGAGTATGCGGCGATGGCTACGACCACGTACGGAAGAGCGAGGATCAGCGTGGCAAGTCCGGTCCATTCACTGTGGAAATCCTCCATGATCTCGTACGCAGGCGCATAAAACAGGATGACGTTCAACCCCGCTACTATCTGACGCAGTAAGAAGTACGGGGTGTTTCTGTTAAACGTCCACAGCGATCCGAGCGCAAAAAACAATGCCCAGAATGCAGTGAGGAAGAGAAGGGCGGTTATATGAAGTTCGCTGGTGAAGAACTCTTCGTACCAAACGAAGAAGGTTATGTACGTTGCGACGAGTGTCAAGGGCTCCAGGATAGCCCACTGTTCTTTCTTGTAGGTGATGGCGAGCAGGCCAGCCGCAAGGAGTAGTATGTAACTGAACAACCCGACCTCATTAACGGTATCGCTGCTTAAAAGAAACGGCGTGAGGAAGCCGCCTGCCCATCCAAGAATGGAAACGGCAAGCGAGTCATACCGGAATGCTTGCCAGAAGGTCAGGATAGTGACGACCATCATCAGCGCGAAAGCCGGCAACTGCGGGATGAGCGAGTAGAAATTGAAGGACGAGTAGATTGATATGTAGAGTATGGAGATGCCCGCACCTACAAGGCCCTGCGCGAAGATTCGCATGTCTTTCGTATCAAATCGCCAGGCTAAGGCAACAAGTGCAAGTCCAATAAAACCACCGATTGATACCTGTACGGTTTCGCTTAGCCATTCCTGATCGAATGCGTACTTGAGGAAGAACCCGACCGCGATAATGATCGCAAAGGCACCGATCCTGTTCAGCCATTTGCCGCCTATAAGACTTTCCCAGTCTTCCTTCGTCTTCGTAGGCTTTTTGGCTTCTTGCGGTTTTGTCGCAGCTTGCCCACTGCGTTGCCCAGATTTATCTGCAGGGACAGCCTGACTCTCGGGTGGGACTGGTATAGGTGGCGGGGCTTCCAGGACACCCGTCTTCGATAGGGACTCCTCTTCTGTGACCTTTTGGCCCAGTTTGGTGTCTCTATCATGAGCGGGTTTTGTGGTTTGCGGTGAGGATTCCCTCGCTTTGAACGTACTGGATAGATCAGAGAGCGAATCTTCAACAGCACTCAGGCGCTCATTCATCTGCTTCACCTGTTTTGAAAGTGTCACGAGCCGTACCAGAAACACGATTGCGATGACTACAGGTGTAAGAAGTAGGAGTCCGACAAAGGCTTCAATCATGGCGTATGCACTGCGTTCGTTTGTGGATGCAGTAATATACGCGAAAGCTTAGAGTTGCGCTCGAATACCTTTGTTGTTTGAGAGTCAAAGAATCTGTCTCGAAGCCCCGAAGAAAAAATGTGACTTTTTTTCACACTCTGTTGCGGGTTTGGATATAAGTGTTTATACTTGAACATATGCCTCCGAATCGGTAATACCCGAATTGAGACTATGGACCGAATTGTTTCCATTTCCATAGGGGTGGCCGTGGTTCTGACCTTGTGTGTTGTGCATTGCACACAAGCTGTTGCTCAATGGAACCATAACCCAGATCAGGCTACGCCGATCTGTACAGCCCCGTCACAGCAAACCGACCCCGTTATCATCGGTGATGGAGTCGGTGGAGTGATTATTGTCTGGGCGGATTACAGAAATCTCGTCCAGGGGGAAATCTTCGGTCAACGAGTAACTGCCGATGGCAATCCGCTTTGGGGAATCGACGGGAAACCGATTCACACGGGCTCCGATCCGGTCTACTACCCTACCATTGTAGCTTCAGAAGCGAACACATTTATCGTCGTCTGGCTTGAGCAAGGACATGAGTCCGAATTCGTCGCTCAAAAGATTGACCGCGAAGGAAGCGGGCTTTGGGGGAACGGAGTTCGTATTCCCACAGGCGCAGGTACAATGATTTCCAAACCTCGCGTCGTGACTGATAAAAACGGCGGAGCAATTATCGCATGGGCTACGCAATCAACATCCGGGAGTAATCTCTACACGCAGAAGATCGGTCCGGGTGGGCAGATTCGATGGGTTGCAAGCGGTCTGCTTGTCCAGTCGAATATCCAGGGGCTGGATTCGTTTGCGATGGAGACGGACCAAAACGGTGGGATATATCTTGCTTGGGAAGACACATTTCAGAGCAGCCCGAACATTTTCGCACAGCGCATCTCCTCAAATGGCTTACCGCTTTGGGATCAGCACTTAACCCATGTTTCGCCGAACGATTCGGCGCAGATTAACCCGGTACTTAGTTCGACCTCAAGTGGTGAGCTATACATCGTGTGGGAAGACTATCGTCATCCTTCCGAACCGAACCATCTGTATATACAGTACATGGATGATTCGGGCGGCAGAAATTGGGGGAATGGAAAACAGATCCCGCTTAGCAATGGGTGTGTAAATTTTGAGATCGCTGTTAACCGGTTTAACGCATGCATCGTTGTTTGGGAGCGAGAGATTGGCTTCAGCCACAAGGTCTATGGTCAGTACATCGATCAGAACGGAACCATGAAGTGGGATAGTCAGCTCTCCAGGATCTGTTCGACAGTCTCGAATCAACGGTCGCCCCGCATCGTTACAGATGGCTGGGGGGGTGTGATCATCGTGTGGGCCGATAGCAGAAACGGATTCTCGGACCTCTACGGGCAACGGATTCACTATCGCGGTTACCCGGTCTGGTCATCAACAGGCGTTGCCGTGTGTACTGCCCCGAATTCCGAACAAGGGTACGTTCTCTCACGAAGCACGAACGGAGAAGTCGTCGTCGTCTGGATCGATAAACGGGATGGATCGCAGAGCGAGAAAGAAAATATCTACGCTTCGAAAGTTGACGGCCAGGGTCGGCTCTATCCAGTTGAACTGATGTCTTTCTCCGCCCATCTTCTTGATGATGGTGTCTATCTCGATTGGCGGACGGCTTCCGAAGTCAACAACTTTGGCTTTGCCGTAGAGCGTAGAGCCGATGCCGACGGAGAAGACTGGGAAGAAATCGGCTTTGTCGCCGGCAATGGTACGGTAGCGGAAGCACGCAGTTTTACTTTTCTTGACGATGATATTGAGAGCCTTCGGAAGCAGTTCGCATCCGTAAGCTACCGCATCATACAGGAAGATTATTCCGGGGAACGAGAAGTGAGTGCGGAAACGTCTATTTCGTTTGTACCGCTCAATGCCTCCAGCATTCAGTTGTATCCAAATCCAGCACCGACTAGTACAACGCTCAGGCTCACACTCCATCAGGATGCACAGACCTCCGTATCCATCTACACGATAGATGGCAGGCAGGTCTTTACTCGCGAACTCGGTTCACTTCAGCAGGGAGTTCACCTGATAGATCTCAGTGCAGAAGTACTCCCGGTTGGGATGTCGTTCCTGCACGTTACGACCGGAAATGATGTTTTGACATCGCGTCTGCTTCATACTCCCTAACCCTCTCATTCTTCGCAACCCCTCGCTTTTACGAAATCCTCGGTCGGCTTGGAGCGGTTGTTCTATTGTGCGTATTATTGAGTACGAGTTAATCCGATAATCTATGCAGGAATTGATCCATGCGTGCACTCCTCACTTTGCTCATCGTTTGTTTCTCCTTCAACGCCCAATCTCAGGATATTGAACGGCTTACTGCCGAAAAACTCTGGAACCTTTATCGTGTGAGTTCGCTCCAGGTAAGTCCCGATGGTTCGCAGTGTGCTCTCGTGGCAACCAAGTACAATATCTCGACCAATAAAGGCAACGGCGATATCTACCTGGTATCGAGCGATGGATCGAAAATCCAGCAGTTTACCACCGGGAATTCCACCGAGGGCTCGCCCGAATGGAGTCCGGATGGAAAGCATCTGGCCTTTGTCGCGAAAAGAGAGGGCGATGAACGCTCGCAATTGTACGTCATGCCGGTCGATGGTGGGGAAGCGACTCGGATCACGGAGCTGCCCTTAGGTGCGTCCAATCCGAAGTGGCTTCCGGATGGGAAAGGTATTGTGTGTATTTCAAAAGTGCTTCCCGAGTATGGTGCGAACTTCGATTCATTGAAAGCGGAGATTGCTCGTAGAAAAGAGTCCAAAGTATCGGCAATGATTACCGAAGACAGGCTCTACAGGTACTGGGATCATTACCTCACAGATGGATACATCCCGCACATCTTTACTGTCAACGTTGAGTCCAAAGAGGTGACGGATCTAACGCCGAATATGAAAAGGCTATTCAGCTACCACGGAGGAGTCGACTACGACATATCTCCGGATGGTAGTTATCTCATCGCAACGGCACTCACAGAAGGTCCTCCGTACCACAATCTGTACACCGATTTATACAAAATTCCCACCGATGGTTCGGGTACGATGGAGAATCTGACGGAGGATAACCCCTCGGATGATTTCCAGGCACGGTTCAGTGAAGACGGGAAGTACATCCTCTACGGCAAGCTGCTGCGCACGGATAGAAATGCAGAGCGCACACGACTGATGAAACGGGACCTGGAAAGCAATGAGGAGATCGAACTCTGCCGCGACTTCGACCGGAGCCCGCGCGAGTGGGTATACTCCGAGATAGACAGAACAGTCTACTTCACTGCTGCAGACCGGGCAAAGACATCGTTGTTCTCCGTTCCATTCTCCGGTGGGGCAGTGACGCAGCTCTATCATGATGGCACAAACGGCTCTATCGATGTCCATGGAGACCGAGTGTTTTATCTCCATCAGTCGTTCAATGCACCGAACGAGCTCTACAGCATTTCGACCTCGGGTGGCAACCCAGTGCAGTTGACGCGGTTTAACGATACACTTCTCGCTGATGTAACCATGGGAAAGGTAGAGGATGTCACCTTCACAGGTGCGCGTGGAGACAAGGTGCAGATGTACGTCATTTATCCTCCAGGCTTCGATGCTTCGAAGAAATGGCCGCTGCTGGTACTGATCCATGGCGGTCCGCATGGTACATTCTCCGATTCATTTCATCCGAGATGGAATGGGCAGCTGTTCGCTGCACCAGGCTATGTCGCGATTACTCCAAACTTCCATGGATCGACCGGATTCGGCGAAGAATTTGCCGAGTGTATCAATGGGGCGCATGCAGAGATGCCGTTCGTCGATGTCATGGCCGCTACAGATCACATGCTAGCCAAAGGCTACATAGACTCAAGCCGAATGGCGGCTGCCGGGGGCAGTTATGGCGGCTACCTATCAGCATGGGTTGGCGGGCAGACAGATCGATACGCATGCATCATCAATCACGCCGGGGTGTACAACCTCATGGCACAGTTTGGGTCTGACATCACGCACCATCGCGATATCAGTTACGGCGGCACACCGTGGGAAGATCCGGATGCAGTGCTTCGCTGGAGTCCCTCGCATCATGCGAAGAACTACACCACTCCCACTCTTGTGATTCATGGAGAGAAGGATTATCGAGTGCCCTACGGACAGGGACTGGAACTCTACGGAATGCTTAAAGCAAAAAAGGTCCCGGCACGTCTTATCATCTACCCGGATGAAAACCATTGGATACTCAGCGCACAGAACAGTATTCATTGGTATGGGGAGTATCACAAATGGCTCGATCAGTGGATAGGTGTTGGGGGTAAATAATCTCTAGCTATCAAGTCTGATTCTCTGCATCCTGCTGCGAGAACGTAACGTTCTTGCAAATCTTGCACCTATTAGCGATGAACTAATATTTTTATTCTTGCATCGCTATTGGAGCAATGCGATCTTTATTCAACCATTTTTGTGCACAGGGTGAGCCTTCCCTGGCAAGGGTGTGGAATATCGATCAGGATACGTTAACGAGAACAAGCGGACTTGAAGCAGCAGCCACTAATACTTATCATCGACGACTCTTCTATGAGCCGGAAGAGCATCGAACACTTGCTCGCCTCTGAACCTGTACGGGTACTGAGCGTTGAAACCGGAAGTGATGGTCTTCGACTCGCTGAGTCTGAATTGCCCGACCTTATCCTGCTTGATATCGTCATGCCCGATCTGGATGGCTTTGAGGTATGCCGGAGGATTCGCGAAATCCAGTTGCTCGAGGCGATTCCGATACTGTTGCTCACCTCCCTGAATGATAAAGATTCCCACCTTCAAGGCTTGAATGCCGGTGCCGACGATTTCATCACGAAACCGTTCGATCCAATGCTGTTAAAGTCGCGGATCAGGACTATCCTCAGATTAAACCGCTACAGGAAGCTTCTCTCGGAACGCGCACGTTTTGAGTGGGTGATCGAGCATTCTGAAGACGGCTATCTCATGATCGACCGGAACGACAGCATCGTGTATTCGAATCATAAGGCTGAGCAGCTGCTCGGAATACACGGCGCAAGCGGGACGATACAAGGACACAAATTCCGTGAATTCGTCGAGCGAAGATTCTTATGCGAACCGGCTCATTCGTGGAAGGAGTGGCCGCAGATCTGTTTCGATAACCCTGACGGGAAGTGGTTCTTGATCCAACCCGAGTCTGTAGAGTCGCATGCAGTGTGGATTCAAATTACCACTATTAAACACGGGGAACCGGATCGTCCGGCAGTGTTAAAGCTCGAGAATGTCTCTGAATCTCTCGCGACACAGCGCGTTACGTGGTCGTTCCATGGACTGATCTCGCACAAGCTTCGTACGCCACTGAGCGTCATCAGAAGCGGGATAGGGTTGCTATCAGCGGATAACTTGCCGGCATCCGAGATTCAGTCAATCGCGCAGATGACGATGCGAGGTGTCCAGCGCCTGGATAACGAGATAAGCGATATTCTTGAATATCTGGAAGCTCCCAATAGTAGTGTTTCCGGAGACTGGGCCAGCGTGAAGGATATCGCAGAACTGGTTCATCAAACCGGACAGGCTACAAGGCACAACCGCCTGAAACTGAATACCGGCGATATACCTGAAGATGTCCTTCTCGGGATGTCGAAACACAGTCTGAAGTCGATCATTCTGGAATTGATTCAAAACGCGATCAAATTCCACCCCGAGAACTCTCCCGAGATAAGTGTTACTCTGGTTCAGAAGAATCCCGAACATCTATGCCTCTGCGTTGCAGACGATGGGAAACACATGCCTACGGAAGTCTTGGAAAAGGCATGGACGCCGTATTTTCAGGGCGAACAATACTTTACCGGGCAGATGGATGGTATGGGGCTTGGACTGAGCATGGTTGCGACATTGATTTGGGAAGCAGGCGGTGCATGCCGGATCTACAATCGCAACGAGATTCAGGGCATCGTCGTCGAACTTGACCTGCCGATAAAGCAGCAGAGCCTCCAATAGCGCACGCCTTCATTCCTTTTCAGTTACACTTCAACTTTGTAGCTTTAGTGGATCCATGTAGCGAAACCCGTACATGGCATGTTTTGCAGTATGCTCAATCAATATGTCTGATACTTTCATTCGCATTCCGTTTACCAAAGCGGAAGGCACACAAAACGACTTCGTCGTTGTCGACGACAGGAAGGCATCTTACCCGGAAACGGTAAGAAGATCGTTCGCTCAAGCTATTTGCCACCGCCGCAGAGGCGTTGGTGCAGACGGTGCAATTTTCATCGATGAGCACCCGACAAAGTCTTTCACGATGTCTTTCTTCAACCCCGATGGATCGGACGGCTCGATGTGCGGGAATGGCGGCAGGTGTGCACTTTTGTTCGCAACAACCTTGATGCCGCTGGAAGGTACAACACATTTTGAGGCCGTCGGAGATCCATATTCGGGTACCGTGAACGGCAGGGTGGTGCGATTGCATTTCCCTGCGCCCAAGAACATCGAACTCCACCGGACGATCGAAATGGATGGTGTGAGTCTGCAGGTTCATTACCTCGATGTAGGCGCAGAGCATGCCGTCGTGTTTGTGAACGACAATCCAACACTCCAGCGTCAGGAATTCAACGGGTTAGATGTCGACGGTCTTGGGCGTGCGATAAGAAATCACCCGGCTTTCGGGCCAAAGGGAGCAAACGCGAATTTCGTTTTAGTGGATGGGGATAGATTGAAGTACAGGACATTCGAGAAAGGCGTCGAAGCTGAGACCCAATCCTGCGGTACAGGAGCGATTGCCTCGGCAATAGCAGCTAAGTTCGTTCACGATCTCGATGCACCGATTGACCTCATTACAAACGGTGGCGATTCATTGCGCGTCGGGTTTGCAGTTGATCAACAGACTAACATTCAGGCTGAAACACACACGGTGCCTGGAGATTCGGTCAGCGATGTGTATTTCGAAGGGGAAGCTAACCTTGTCTTCCAGGGCGACGTTTTCTACAACCCAGAAACGGGAAGACTGTCGACTCCCAAGATCGCGGACGCATTATTGGATTGA
>PABJ01000037.1 GCA_002699105.1 Ectothiorhodospiraceae bacterium
GGCGGTGATGGGATTCCCGTCCTCCCAGATAACATCGTCACGTAGATAGAGGACGACGTCTTTGCCGTTGTTCTGTTCTTCCCACCGCGTCACAAGGCCGGGGAAGTATTCCAGTTTTCCATTACGGATATCGAATGCGACATCGAACATCATCGGAAAGATTGCAGCGTTTAGTTGTTGCGAAGCTGCAACATCCGAGACGACGGGGTTAAAGTTATCGACATCGCCGGTGATGGCGATGACAGCACTGTTGCTCCGGGCGTCGTCAACTGCCTCATCTTTTCCGCATGAGATACAAATCAGTGAAACTGCGAAGAGTGTTACCAGCACGCGGGTGGACATAAGACCTCCAAAGTAAGTGACCACAAGACAGAGAAACGCGGTACGCGAGATATCGGAATAGATGGTACGGTTTCGATAATGAAAAAACGCAAAAATGCCCAAAAAATCAACCGTTTACGCGAATCGGCTATTGCAATTATTCAAAGTCGTGCTCGAACCAGTCAATAACCCTGTCTGAGGGGATTTTTTTCGCCTTGTCTTCGAGGCGCTGCTGGAGCCTTTTACTGAACTCCATCGCCGGATCGTAGCCGTAATGTTTAAGCAGATAGTTTAAGGCGATCACTTCCGAAATCACCGTAACATTCTTTCCCGGGAAGATCGGTAGCCGGACGAGCGGCACGTTCACATCCATGATATCAACCTCATACGCGTCGAGTCCCGTGCGGGTGTACTCCTGAGAGTCGTCCCACTCTTCCAACTGCACGATGACCTCTATTCGCTTCTGGAATCGAATGGAGCGAATGCCGAATATGCTGCGGATATCGATGAGTCCCAGTCCGCGGACTTCCATAAAATGCTTCACCAGGTCTGTCCCCGAACCCATGAGAATGCCCTCCCCTTTGCGCGTTGCGATGACGACATCATCGGCGACGAGACGATGACCGCGTTCGATCAGATCGAGTGCAATTTCGCTTTTCCCGATACCGGATCGGCCGATAAACAGCAGGCCTATTCCATACACATCGAGGAATGCGCCGTGTATCACCGTCTGCGGCGCAAACTGATCGTCAAGAAAATCGCTGACGAAGAAAATCACCTTCGTCGTTTCGAACTGCGATATGAAGACCGGGACGTTATTCTCCGTGGCTACGTCAAGCAGCGGCTTTGCCAGCTCATGTCCGTTCGTGACAACAATGCAGGGGATCTCGAATTCGAACAAGCGCTTCCATGCGCTCAACTGGTCCTCTGCACTAAGCGACCGTAGATAGTTCACCTCTGTGTTACCGATAATCTGTACCCTGTGATACGTAAACAGTTCCACGAACCCGGCAAGGGCAAGGCCGGGCCGGTGGGTGTTTTTATCGGTGATTTCCCGCTCAGCGTGCTCAAGATTATTCGCCGACCTGAGTTGGATGCGTTCCTTGTTCTTCTCGAACAGCACATCCGTTGTAATGCTTTCCTTCCGGAATTCCTTGAGGTTCTTCAGTGTCGCCGCTTCGTACTTTTCCATAGGCTTATACCTGATTCAACTCTTTAACAACATACTAAAAAAAAGGCGTCCAAAGGACGCCTTTTTCCGGTAGTGTCATTTATTGCGGCGTTTGTTCTTGTACTTGACGAGTTGCCGCTCCAGCTTATCGACTGCGTTGTCGATCGATTTATAGAAATTCTCGGACTTCTCGGTCGCGATGAGATTCGTGCCGAAAACCGCGAGTTGAATTTCTGCCGTCTTTAGCGAGTCCTTTGGTTTCTCGTAGTCGAGGACGATCTTCCCCTTCAGGATTCCGTCGTAGTATTTCTTCAGCGTTGACACCTGACTGATGGCATACTGCTTCAAGCCTTCGTGCGCTTTGAAGTGTCTGGCGGTGAATTGCATATCCATAACAACGCTCCTTTATAAGATGTGAGATTGGCAGCCTACGCGCGGGGATGTGCCTGCGTGTAAACGTTCTTCAGACGCTCGGTCGAAACATGTGCATAAATCTGTGTCGTCGAAAGATTTTCATGTCCGAGCATCTCGCGGATTGCTTCCAGGTCGGCTCCGTTATCCAGCAAATGTGTTGCGAAAGAGTGCCGGAGTACGTGCGGGCTCCTGCGCGAGGCTGCTGATGATTCAGATAAGTACTTATGTACGATTGTATAGACGCTCCGCGTTGATATACGTTCGCCCTGGGCGTTCAAAAACACAGCGGAGGTATCGAATTGCTTCTCCTTGAAAGCAAGTGCAACATGGTTGTAGTATGCTGTGAGTGCGTTCAGTGCTTTCCGGCCGACAGGAACGAGCCGTTCCTTCCGGCGTTTCCCTACGACCTTCAGCGTGCGCTTTTTGGAATCAATGGAATCCCGGTTCATTCCAACAAGTTCACTCAGGCGCAATCCGGATGAGTAAAACACTTCCAATATTGCGAGGTCCCGGCTTCCGGCAAACGTTGAAGTATCCGGCAATGCGAACATCGCCGATAGCTCTTTCGCGGTTGCCGTTCCTGGTAACCGTTTTCCGATCTTGATTGGGGGGAGGCTTGCAGCCGGGTTTGATTCTAATTCGCCCTGCCGAACGAGGAAGCTGAACAGCGAGCGGATCGCAGCGCGCTTGCGGGACACCGATCTCATCGCCAGACCGCTTTCGGCGAGCGTACCGAGGTAAAACCGGATGGTGTTCCGGTCGATACCTTCCATAGAAATGTCATCGGATTCGGCGAGTTCGGTGAGCCAGGAATGGAATTGATCGAGGTCTTTCCAATATGCCGTAATCGTGTGAGGAGAAGCGTTCTTCTCGGATTTGAGATGAGTAATGAACCGTGCTATAGCCTCACGCATACGGATCCTGTATGTTTAAAGCGGGTTACGCCGCAGATTCCATAGAGTCGGCCGAAGTGAGATCAAATGAAAATTCGTTTTTGCACTCCGGGCACTTCAAATGTTCGCCTTTTTTCTGGGTGTACTTCCTCAGAAGATAATGATTTCCACATGAAGGGCAAGCCGTCGGAACCGGACGGTCCCATGATACGAAATCGCATTCCGGATACCGGCTGCATCCATAAAAAGGACGTTTGGTTTTCGTAAATCGTTCCACCACTTCGCCCTCTTTGCACTTCGGGCATTCAATACCCAATGTGAAAGGCTTCGTAAACTTGCAATCCGGGTAATTCTTACACCCGATGAACTTTCCATACCGGCTTTGCTTCAAAGTCAACTCACCGCCGCATTCCGGGCAGGGCTCGTCGATCTTCATACGTTCTTCGTCTTCGGGTAAGGGGCGTGTGTTCTTGCATTCTGGGTATGCGCTGCATGCCATAAATTTCCCGTTGCGTCCCCAGCGGATAATCATCGGGCTGCCGCACTTATCGCATTTGACGTCCGTTTCCTCAATGAGCTTCGCTTCTTCGGGGTCCGTTTTGTTCAGGATCCCAGTAAACGACTCATAAAACTCATTCATGACGTCGAGATACGTGGCTTCGCCGGTCGCGATTGTATCGAGTTCGCCTTCCATCCGTGCAGTGAAGGATTCGTTGAAGAGCGACTCGAAGTACGTCTGGAGCAGCTTATTCACATCCTTGCCGAGTGTCGTCGGGGCGAGCCTTCGGTCGACGCGCTCGACGTATCCGCGGTCGAGGATCGTACTGACGATAAGTGCATAGGTACTCGGACGGCCGATACCTTTCGACTCCAGTTCGCGGACAAGCGAACTTTCGGTGAAACGCGGCGGCGGTTTCGTGAAATGCTGATGCGGATCCACCTCAAGCGGAAGCATCTTTTGCTTCACATCCAGCCCGTCGGGGATGATCGCTTCTTCTTCGTTGACTTCCTTTTCCTCGGCGTAGTCGTCGTACACCTGGAGAAAGCCGCGGAATTTGTAGACCGAACCCACACCCTTGAACATGAACTCGCCGCCTTCGACGAACACCGAGGTCTGGTCGAGTTTTGCGGCTGCCATCTGGCATGCTACGAACCGCTTCCAGATCAGCTCGTACAGGGCGTACTGTTCGCGACTCAGATACTTCTTCACTTTATCCGGTGAGTGCTCGAGAGAGGTAGGACGAATAGCCTCGTGAGCATCCTGTGCACCAGACTTGGACTTGAATGTCCGTACCTTATCGGGTAGGAATTCCTTCCCGTATGCTTCATCGATGTAGCCTCGAAGGTTCTTCACTGCTTCCTCGCTTAAACGCGTGGAGTCCGTACGCATATACGTGATAAGACCAACCGCACCCTCGTCGCCGAGCTCAACGCCTTCGTAGAGCTGCTGGGCAATTGCCATCGTGCGCTTGGTGCCGAACCGGAGCCGGTTCGCTGCTTCCTGCTGCATCGTACTGGTAATAAACGGCGCTGAAGGATTGCGCGAAACCTCCCGCTTCTGGATATCCTTGACCGTGTACGTTTCCTTCTTAATCCGCTCGAGTAGATCCGCCGCTGTTGCTTCGTTCGGAATCTCGGGGTCCTTGCCGTCTACCTTCGAAAGCTTGGTGTGCAGCGATGCCTTCGCTTCTGTCTCAAATTCCGCAGTGATCGACCAGTATTCGGTAATCTCGAACGCTTCAATCTCTTTCTCGCGTTCGCAAACGAACCTCAGTGCAACGGACTGCACGCGTCCGGCGGAAAGCCCTTTGTACATGGTCTTCCAGAGAAACGGGCTGACCTGGTACCCCACGATGCGATCGAGCACGCGACGCGCCTGCTGTGCCGCGACTTTTAACGTATCAATCCGCCCCGGGTTCTTCATCGCTTTTTCGATGCCCGGCTTGGTGATCTCGTTAAAGAGCACGCGGTAGATATTCTTCCCGTTTTCCTTGCCCTTCGCCGTGATTTCTTCGGCTATATGTGCCGCAATCGCCTCGCCTTCACGGTCAGGGTCAGTTGCGATGTAGATGTCGGAAGACTTGGCTGCTTCTTTGCGCAGCGTCTTGATGATATCACCCTTCCCACGGATGTTGACGTACTTGGGTGTGAAGCCGTTATCAATATCAACGCCGAGTTCTTTCGCCGGCAGGTTCTTGATATGACCTACAGAGGCTTCCACCTTGTAGTCTTTTCCCAGGTATCTATTAATAGTCTTCGCTTTAGCAGGAGATTCAACGATGATGAGCGATTTCGCCATAAAACGTAATTGGGGTCAGAGTGAATGAATAATCAGCCCGTGCGCATACAATACACAGACACCGGGCATGGATGCAAATAAGTTTGGGTGTAGTGATGAAGAATCTGCGCGACTAGTGGATAGTGTCGTTGCTGTTCAGCATTAAACGGCTGCCGATTCTCTCCGAATCATCGTAATCGAACATGATCGATGCGACGACGGATTTGATCTCGTTAATATCCACCTTGCCGAAACCGGCCATCATGATCTTATCAATAGCCATTTCGACATCCATATCGTCGAGCAAGCCTAACTCACGGAGCTGAATAAGATACCCATACGCTTCCGGCGTAATTACCGAGCGCTCGGTTTCGTGCAGAATCCTGAATGAATGGTGCGAATCCGGCCCTTCGTTCCGGACGAGGCTCTCGCCTAGGTTAATTTTATCAAACATCCAGCTAAACGCTGTACTAATCTCGTTTTCGGTGTATCCTCTATCCGAAAGCTGGCGCAAGTCGATCTCACCAAGACGCTTATCGTTTTGCATCTCGTTGATGAGATAGACAATTATTTCCACGATTTTTTCTTGCATTATGCTTCCAGTGGTGAATATCTCTCAGATATCGCTTCCAATCTATACGGTTCCGCCCCGAATGTCAAGTCAATAAGCGGCGGCTACTTTTCGTTCAATATGTCGCGGACGTACCACTCTTGCATACTACGCATCTTATCCGCCGATTGTTGCTCGCTGTCGTCATATCCGCAAAGGTGAAGCGTGCCGTGAACAATGAGCCTCGTAAGCTCTTCTTTTACAGGGACTTGGTACGTTTTCGCCTGCAACCTCGCTGTTTCCACACTGATGTAAATCTCACCTTCCAGCGGGTCTCCCTCTTCTGAAAGCGGGAAAGATAGAACATCCGTCGCATAATTATGGTTCAGGTACTGCTTGTTCAACGCCTGCATGTGCATGTCGTCAATCAAAATGCACGAAATTGTCGCTACGGCGACCTTTTCCTTACGTAAGACGTATGAAATAGCAGATTGGATGAATGTTCGGGAGATGGGACCGGCAGGCGCCTGAAAGTGGACCTGTACTTCGATCATGCACCGGCGCCTGGCTGTTCGGATGAGCCTGGTTCGGGCAGGGCGACTTCGGTGAGTGAGAGCGCAACTCCGGAAAGCATCACTTCAGGCGCCAGTTGCGTGAAATCACCTGAGAGCATCTCTCGATCGACATTTGCATACATCGAACAGCTGCCGCCTTTCTCCAGGATGATGCCGGTGATTTTTCCTGCGTACTCTGCAACGAATGTCACTTCTCCCATCATTTCGCTGAGCACGACGCCGGAACAATGCTGCAACTGCAAATTAGTATTCGGCGTGAAGACCGTTACAAGCGCACCTTCGCTTTTCCCAATAGGTATGGATGGATGAATCTCGACAACCGCGCGGTGGTTTTCGTCCTCGCCCTGCATCTCAAACCTGAAGTAGTTGCTATACTTCTTTGGTTCGGCTCCGAGAACTCCGCCGATTTTTTGTATGTTTTCTTCCGAAAGTTGGAAATCCATGCGTGTAGCGCGAGGTTACTATCCGACAAGTGCCGCACCATGCGGTCTTTCGATCAATATTCAAATTTTTTCCGAAAAAAGCACATGTCTGGACGGATTCCGTCCGAATGTAGAACCGCTTCCAATATCCGACGAGTATGAACAACAACGTACGTGTTCGATTTGCACCAAGTCCGACCGGCTACCTCCATGTAGGCGGCCTGCGGACAGCCTTGTACAACTACCTCTTCGCGAGGAAAAATGGCGGCGTCTTCGTTCTCCGAATAGAGGATACCGACCGCACCCGCTATGTTGAGGGCGCGGTAGAAAACCTTGTCGGGAGCCTGCAGTGGGCAGGATTAGAGTTCGATGAAGGACCCGGAGCGCCGGGGGACTTCGGACCGTACACGCAATCCGAGCGAACAGAGTTGTATCGCGAATACGCAAATCAGCTTATCGAAGAGGGGCATGCCTACCGGTCTTTCATAACACCGGAGCAACTCGACGAGATGCGGAAAGAGAACCTGGCCGAAGAGGCTATTACAGAACGTATCCGGAAGGACCGGAATCTATCGGCCGATCTCGTTCAAAAACTGCTGAGCGAGAATCGCCCGCACACAATACGCTTGAAAGCGCCACTGACGGGTGAGATTGCGTTCAAAGACATCGTACGGGGCGATATACGTGTGCCTGCCGAAGCGATCGACGATCAGGTGCTGCTCAAATCGGACGGATACCCGACGTACCATCTGGCCAACGTTGTTGACGATCATCACATGCAGATTTCCCATGTTATCCGGGGCGAAGAGTGGCTACCCTCAACCGGGAAACATGTGCTGCTGTACCAGGCGCTTGGATGGAATATACCGGAATTTGCGCACCTTCCTCTTCTCCTCAATCCTGATAAGACAAAACTCAGTAAAAGGCAGGGCGACGTCTCGGTCGAAGATTACCGCTCGAAAGGGTATCTCCCCGAGGCACTTGTGAATTTCGTCGCTCTCCTCGGATGGAGTCCAGCCGACGACAACGAGAGGCTCAGCATGGATGAACTGATCGATGCGTTTTCGCTCGAGCGAGTCGGGAAAGCAGGCGCCGTATTCGATCAACAGAAGCTGGAGTGGTTCAACGGGCAGTATGTGCGCGAGGCGCCGATAGAACAACGTATCGCAATGTGCTCGCCTCACCTGGAAGCAGCGGGATACACGCTGCCGGAACCTGAGACGCTCGCCACGATCGTTGAAGCCAGCACAAAATATCTCACCTTCCCGGCAGATATCACCGAACATGCAGCGGTGTTTTTCACCGCCGACGCCACCCCGGAGAGCGAGGAGGCGAAGCAGGTGCTGGAGACTGAAGACGCCATCACGGTCGTTTCGGCATTGCGACGGAATCTTGAAGGATTAGAAGATTGGACCGCCGATAATTTCAAAGCGGAAGTCAAGTCGGTGCAGAAAGAAACCGGCATCAAGGGGAAGAATTTGTTTATGCCGATTCGCGTCGCACTTACCGGCTCAATGCACGGTCCCGATATACCGCTCATCGCAGAAGTGTTCGGGAAGGAGAAAACCCTTGCCCGGCTGCAAGGATGAGTACGGCGACCGCATCGGCGATCATCATCCACTTCAATACGGATGAACAGACCTCCCACTTGGTAGACCGGCTTTCCTCGGAGTGCGGCCCCTCACTCGCGGAGATCATCGTCGTTGATAACGGCTCCGAATCACCACTTCAGCTCCCTTCTCCTCGCAATGGCATCACCATCCTGCGAATGGATGAGAATGCCGGATACGCAGCTGCATGCAATCTTGGCGCCGCAAACGCCAACGCGGAATACCTGCTCTTTCTCAATTCGGATCTCGATGTGCATGGAGATCAAATCGCACCTATGATCGCAACCATCGAGCAGGATAGCTCGATCGGCGCGGTGGGTCCTATGCTCCGTTTCGAAGACGGCGGGTGGCAGCTTTCATTTGGTGAATTCCCGGAGATCCGGACAGAAATGGATGAACGTAAGCGGCAGCAGCAAAGCCGAACCGGTAAAGGCAACGCCTACGAAGACAGGAGGCGTGAGGCACAATCGACCCGAACAGTGGACTGGTTGACGGGCGCAGTGCTGCTCACGAAGGCGTCGACGTTTAGGACTTTGAACGGCTTCGATAACCGGTACTTTTTCTACTTTGAGGACGTCGACTATTGCAAGCGTCTTCATAAGGCCGGATTCAAGTGTGTGTTCACACCGGAAAGCACATGGACCCACTTCGGCGGGGGCTCCCAGTCTTCTATGGATTTTCAGATCCAGCGATACTACCGGCGCGGGCAACTTCGGTACTATTCGCGTCATAACCGCAGAATTTCTTTTTTCCTGCTAAAAATCTATCTTAGCACTGTACATATCCGGTTGTATATAACGAGCCCAAAATTCCGTTCGCAACAGCATGGCATGATCAGGGAAATACTTCGGTTTCCGTTTCGCACACCCTGACCGCCTTAACGTGAAATAAAGACTGCACATGCCCTCACAACGGTACTTCCTCATCTATAGCAGATTCTCTCTCGCTGATCAAAAAGCGAAGATAGGTTCTCTCGCGCTGGAAGACGGCACAGTTTCGAAGCTGTTTCAGGCGTTTCTTACCGATACCGTCTCGCGTTTCGCCGGCGTGGTCGAGGCTTCCATTCGTATCGTCTGCGGCGACGAGAAGGAACTCGAGTATATCCGCCAAGCCGTACCCAACTTTGAATCCAGATCGTACAGCGGCGAGACGCAAGGCGATATCCTGAAAGCTGCGATCGACGATGTCTTAAGTTCGGGTGCGAAGCAGGTCTTTGTCCTCGATTCTTCCGCGCCGACCGCACCTGCCCGAATCGTACAAAGCGGATTCTCCCTCATCGAAGTGTTCGATAACACCTTTACCATCGCCCCGAATGAACGAGGCGGCTTCTATGCTTTCGGACTGAATTCATCCAGGCTCAACGTCCTGGACGGCATCGACACAACAAGCCTCGAAGGCTATGAAGAAATCATCGGCAGGATCTGTGAGTTCGATGCATCCGTCTACATCCTCAATTCATGGTACTCGGTGAATTCCGTAGAGGATTTGATTCAGCTCCGGGGAGAGGTCCAGACATCCGATTCGTTCGATAATATGCTCGATGCGACGTTGGAAGTGCTCGAAACCATCCCCGAGGAGACACTCCTTCCTACCGAGCCGAAATCAAAGAAATCGTGAAGATCGGAATCTTCGGCGGTTCGTTTGATCCTCCGCATCTCGGACACCTCGTCCTTGCCGACGAGGCACTCCAGCATCTATCCCTCGATAAAGTTCTATTCATCCCTGCATTCCACTCTCCCTTCAAGTCCGAAGAACAATCAGGCCGCGTAGAACTGCGCTGCGAAATGCTTGAACTCGCAATCAACGATCACCCAAAGTTCGAGATGGATCTGCATGAAGTGCTGCGGGGCGGTACATCCTACACAGTGGATACGCTTCGCCATTTGAAGGAACAGCATCCGGACGATGAGCTCTTTCTTCTCCTCGGCGGCGATACATTCAGCGAGTTTTCGTCCTGGCGCGAACCCGACGAGATCGTGAAGCATGTCCGCCTCGCGGTCGTAAACCGGCCCGATTTCCCTGTCGATCTTTCATCCCATCCGTACGGCGAACATGCGGTGACGTTCCCGATGCCGCTGCTCGATATTTCATCGAGCGGTATCCGCAATCGCGTTGCCGAAGGAAAGACGATTCGCTATCTCGTCCCGTGGCAGGTAAGGACGTTTATCGAATTCCACGGCTGGTTCCGGTCATCCGGCTGATTACTTCAACCACCCCTGCTCTTTGTACCATTCGATCGATTCCCGCAGACCGTCTTCAAGTGTCGTGATCTGCTTGTAACCGAAATCATCCCTCGCCTTGGATGAATCGCACGTCCAGTATCGCTGCGAAAAATCGCGGGCTTTTTCGAGATTAAAGGTTGCAGCCTTACCTGCGATACCGGCGATGAACTGCGCGATCCCTGCGATCGTGAAGAGCAGAAAATGCGGTATACGAAGCGTAAGATGTTTCTTCCCGAATACATCAGCGCAGATATTGGCGATCCGCGGCCATGAATAAAACTCGTCGTCGCCGACGTAGTACATCTGATCTACCGCCTTCTCGCTCTGCGCAGCCTGGATAATGCCCTCCACCAAATCCTTGTAGTAAATGAGGCTGAGGCGCTTATCGTCGAAACCGATAACGCCGTTTAATCCGCCCGCCACAGTTTTGAAGTACAGATAAATCTCCGTATCACGTGGACCGTAAACCGCGGGAGGGCGCAGTATCGTCCATGGAATTTTACCGCTGAAGCTGCGTACTTCTTTCTCTCCCGCCAACTTCGAACGCCCGTACGTCGTTATGGGCTGCCCGGGATGCTCTTCGTTTACCGGCGATTCAAGCGACGGTGACGGCCCTCCTGCGGTCATACTGCTCAAATAGAGGAAGCGCTTGAGGCTTGGCGCATGCTTCTCGCAGCATTCCAGCAGCGTTCTTGTCGCGCCCTGATTCGCCTTGAAGTATTCGTCCTCCGTCTTTGCCTTCACTAGCCCGGCAAGGTGGAACACATAGTCCGCACCTTCCACCAGGCGCGAGAGACTTTCAGCATCCGAGAGGCTTCCTTCCACGCGTTCGATGTTTTTCCCCTCCAGCCACCGGAGATTGCTTGTTTTCCTGACAAGGGCGCGGACAGTAAATCCGCGTTCGAGGAGGGCATCTGCGAGGTGGCTGCCGATAAAGCCGGTTGCGCCGGTAATTGCTGCTATCATATGTGCTTTAGGATGAAAGGTTCGTTTACATTGTGAAATTGTGAATTAGCAAGGGCAAAAGTATATTGATTTTTTATGTTTCGCTGAAATTTCAACATACACGCGATGCCCCGCCGGACGACCGCCTACGCTAATCTTTGATCTACCAGGCGCTTAGCGGCAGTCTACACCGGCCTCGAGCATTGGTGACACGTTGCACATATAGGAGTATTTGTGGACTTATTCGACAAGTGTAAAGCATTCACCCGCGCTGACGAAGTAAAAGCTTCGGGCTTATATCCATACTTCCGCGCGATTGAAGCAAACGAAGGACCCGTCGTCAAGATTGAAGGACGAGACATCATCATGGCGGGTTCCAATAATTACCTCGGACTGACAGCACATCCAAAAGTCAAACAGGCTAGTATCGACGCAGTTGCCGAATACGGCACGGGATGTTCCGGCTCCCGCTATCTGACCGGTACGCTGAAGATTCACAACGAATTGGAAGAACGCCTGGCAGCCTACATGGGCAAAGAAAGCTGCCTCCTTTTTTCGACCGGGTACCAAACGGCGCAAGGCATTATACCGACGCTTGTGCAGCGCGGTGAATTCGTGGTCTCCGATAAGGACAACCACGCCTGTATCGTCGCGGCAAACCTCATGGCGAAAGGCGCTTTCGCAGGCTTTGAACGCTACAAGCACAACGATATGGACGACCTCGAGCGCGTCCTCGCTAAGCTGCCCGAAGACAAGCCCAAGCTGGTCGTATCCGACGGCGTATTCAGCACGACTGGCGAAATCGTCGATCTGCCTCGGTTGGTGAAAGCCGCCCACGCGCACAACGCCCGCATCCTTATCGACGATGCGCACGCAGTCGGTGTAATCGGGAAGGGCGGACGCGGCACGGCAAGCGAGTTCGACATGATCGATGAAGTGGACATGACCATGGGGACGTTCAGCAAGACGTTCTCCAGCCTCGGTGGTTTCGTCGTCGGAGATGGAAGCGTTGTTAACTATATCAAGCATCATGCCCCGGCTCTGATCTTCAGCGCAAGCCCGACCCCTGCCAGTGTAGCAGCAGCGCTTGCTTCGCTCGATCTGGTCGAAGAGAACCCGGACCTCGTCGACCGCCTCGTGGAAAACGCGACATACATGCGCAATGGATATACCGAACTCGGCTTCAAAGTCATTCCCGGCCGGACAGGCGTCGTCCCGGTTATCATCGGCGAAGACGAACCGACATTCATCTTCTGGCGCAAACTGTTCGATGCGGGAATCTTCGTAAACGCCTTCATCAGCCCGGGTGTGCCGCCAGGCATGGCGATGCTCCGCACGAGCTTCATGGCAACGCACGAGAAGCACCACCTCGACCGGATTCTGGAAGTCAGCGGCGAAATCGGCAAGGAACTTGGAGTGATCAGCTAAACTATGGCAGTGACAATACGCGAAGTCCGCACGAAGGCTGAGAAGAAAGAGTTCATCAAGCTGCAGTGGAAGTTCTACAAGAACGATCCGAACTGGGTCCCTCCGCTGATGATGGACCGGGAGAAAATCCTGGATACCGAAAAGAATCCGTTCTACCAGCATGCCGAGATCGCAATGTTAATCGCGGATAAGGATGGCGTCCCTTCCGGACGTATCGCTGCGATCACGAACGAGGAACACAACAAAGTTCACAACGATAAGTTGGGGTTCTTCGGATTCTTTGAATGCGAAAACGATCAAGAAGTGGCGAATGCCCTATTCGCCGCCGCCGAAGAGTGGCTTAAAACGAAAGGTATGACCGAAGTTCGCGGCCCGCTGAACCCATCGGTGAACGATGACCTGGGCATGCTGCTGGAAGGCTACGACGATCCTCCGCGGATCCTTATGCCCTATAATCCGCCCTATTACCACGATCTCTGCGAAGGCTATGGCTTCGCAAAGGTGAAGGATCTCTATGCCTACAAGCTGACCCCGGCAAAGGTGCTGACCGACAGGCTCAACCGCGGTCAGCAGCTCGTACGAGAGCGGTACGGTCTTACGGTTCGTACTGTCGATTTCAAGAACCTCGATAAGGAGATCGAAATTCTGCGGGACCTGTACAACAGGTCGTGGGAAGCGAACTGGGGTTCGGTTGCGATGACCGACGACGAGTTCAAGGGGCTTGCCACCGACATGAAGCAGGTGCTGGGAAGCAAATACCGCGACTACGCGTTTTTCGTCGAGATCAACGGGGAGCCGGTGGGTTTCGCACTGTCGCTGCCCGATCTCAACCAGCTGTTTATTGATAATCCGAGCGGCGGTATCCTCAAAGCGCTCTGGCTCATGCTTACACAGACAAAGAAAATCACGTGGTCCCGTATCATCGCTCTAGGCGTCGTCCCAGAACAGCGCGGTAAGGGCATAGATACGGTCATGTATTACGAGACGCTTACCCGGTGCGTGAACCGTGGCGTTATTCACGGCGAAGCGTCGTGGGTCCTTGAGGATAACACCATGATGAACCGCGGCGCCGAACTCATGAATGGTGAGCTGTATAAAAAGTACAGGCTGTACCAAAAGTTCTTGTAATATGTCTGCCTTCACAGAGAA
>PABJ01000038.1 GCA_002699105.1 Ectothiorhodospiraceae bacterium
GCCTTTTCCAAGCTTCTCGCTCTCGTAAAGATCGATGACCTCGGCTGATGTCCAGTACTTCGCCTGTACCTCACGAATCGTATTCAACAACGTATCCGCTTCGATAGACGAAGCGAGTACAAATGCCAAATCGCGGTGGACAACCGGGTACCGGGAAATTGCTTTCAGCTTCTGATCGGATTCTACCGCCGTTTCCAACTGATCTGTCTGGAGTTCGGCGATAAACACTGGTTGTTCGATATCGTACGTGGCAAGTAATTCCGGAGATACTTCAACAAGATCTCCGATGACTGCCGTACCAACCACCACCTGCAATCTGGCTGCACTTAAAGCATCACTTTTATCATACGAAACAAACTCAACATTGTCAATGTGTAACGCTTCTAAAAGTGCAGTAATTACTCCTTTGAGATCGAAAAAGTCATATTCCCGCTCTGGTGCGTACCAAGAACGCTGCTGAGCGACGCCGCTGAGACCGATCGCATACGATGTGCGTTCGTCATAGCCGGGGACGACCGTATTCTGCCCGTCGGCCGCTTTTCTGTAGACTGAACCGATTTCGAACACGCTGATTGCTGTACTCTGATTCCGCAGGTTCAAGCTTACAGTTTCGAGAATCGACGGGATGAGGCTGGGCCGCATAGCCGGACGCTCGACATTCACCGGATTCATAACCGTAATTACCTGCTCCGCAGCGAATTTCTTCGCAATGCCCTCTGGAATCATACCCTGAGACATTATCTCATCAAGGCCCAATCCGGTAGAGATCGATTTCAGCCGTTCGTGGAACTCCATCTGATCCACAGCAGCGCGAGCGTACACTGTTGTTCTGCTCGGGGTAGGTATGTTGTCGTACCCATGGATCCTCGCTATTTCCTCAATCAGATCAATCTCCCGCTCGAGATCGCTGCGGAATGTGGGTATGCTGCACTTGTACGCCTCACCAGCTTCTTCCGCTTCGACGCCTAGTGTGCGCAGAATCCGAAGCACTTCATCCTTGCCGATATCAATGCCTAGAATCCTACCGATCTGTGTGTGCCGCAGCTCAACGCTGCGGGAATCGATCTTCTTGGGATAGGCATCGGCGTAGCCGATCAATGTACCGCCGGCGACCTCCTGAATGATCTCCGCTGCACGGTACAGTGCGTTCATGGTTCCATTGGGATCCGGCGTCCGCTCAAAGCGGTAACTGGACTCGGAATGCAGCGCAAAATGTTTTGCCGTCAGGCGAATGGAGGTAGAATTGAAATGCGCACTTTCGAGCAGCACATTTGTCGATCCGTCGTGTATTTCCGTATTAGCGCCACCCATCACACCGCCGAGTGCAATCGGCCTGTCCTCGCCATCGCAAATGACTATATCGCCCTCACGTAATGTCCGTTCCTTGTCATCGAGTGTGACGAGCTTCTCACCCTTTTTCGCCGCACGTACACGAATTCCTTCACCTTTCAGCAAATCGGAATCAAATGCGTGCATCGGCTGCCCAGCTTCCATCATTACGTAATTCGTCACATCGACGATGTTGTTAATGGAACGAATACCGACAGCTTCGAGCGCCTGCTTCAACCAATCAGGAGAAGGGCCAACTTTCACATTCGAAAGCTTGGCTGCAGAATACCGCGGACAGAGAGAAGGGTCCTCCAGGGTAATCGGGTACTCGATTGCTTCCCCTTCCGATTTCAGTTCAGGCAGCTTCAAGTCAGCACCTGTAAGTGCAGCGATATCACGGGCTACGCCGATATGCGATAAAGCATCACCTCGGTTTGGAGTAATCTCAATTTCGACGATGACGTCGGTGATATCGAGATACTCCTTAAGAGGAGTACCCAGCGGCGCATCATCAGGGAGGACGATAATACCAGAGGCATCCTCGGATATGCCCAGTTCTGCTTCGGAGCAGATCATACCCGCGGAGACTTCGCCGCGTATTTTTCGCTTTCCGATTTCGAAGCCTGGTATTGCGAGATAGGCGCCAACCCGCGCCAGTGCAATGCGCTGTCCTTTGGCGACATTCGGCGCGCCGCATACGACGTGATGCACTTCACTTCCATCGTAAACATCGCATACCGAAAGTTTATCCGCATTCGGGTGCTTCTCACATGTACGCACCTCTCCAACGACAACATTGGTAAAGTTCTTTCCCTTGTCCTCAACGGAAGCAACTTCCAAACCGCAGTTTGTGAGCAGCTTTTCCAGCGTTTCAATGGATTCCGGCAGCTCAACGTACTGTTTGAGCCAATTGGTTGAGACCTTCATACTCTAATAAAACTGTTTGTTGACGCGGAGGTCGTTTTCGAAAAGCAGTCTGATATCTGTTATGCCATGGCGAAGCATCGCGGTTCGTTCGACTCCCATGCCGAACGCGTATCCCGTATAGCGCTCCGGGTCGATTCCCGAGGATTTGAACACGTTTGGATCGACCATACCGCAGCCCAGGATTTCAAGCCAGCCTGAATTCTTGCACACGCGGCACCCTTCACCTGCACAAAGGTAGCAGGTTATATCCATTTCGGCTGAAGGTTCAGTGAATGGGAAGTAGCTCGCACGGAACCGGTACTTCAGCGATTCGCCGTAGTACTGTTTGGCGAAATGCACCATCGTCCCCTTCAGATCGGCAAAGGTGATATCTGTATCGACACAGAGTCCTTCTACCTGATGGAACTGCATATGGCTGCGTGCGGTCACAACCTCGTTTCGATAGACCTTTCCGGGCATAATCGCTCTGATGGGCGGTTCCTGCTGTTCCATCACTCTTGTTTGAACGGGAGACGTGTGCGTGCGCAACACGATATCGGGAGTCACAAAGAATGTGTCCTGCATATCGCGGGCTGGATGGTCGGGTGGAAAGTTCAACGATTCGAAGTTGTAGTAGTCCGTTTCGATCTCCGGACCGGTGACGACGCTGAATCCCATGTTTTTGAATATCGCCTTGATATCTTCGATCGTCTGACTGACGATGTGCCGATGCCCAAAATGATAGCTCCTCCCCGGAAGCGTATAGTCGATACTGTTAGCGTCGCCGGATTCACCCCCTACGTTCGCTTCAAGGCTAGCATAAAGGTCTTCGGTTTCCGTCCGGAGAGCGTTGAGTTCTTTTCCTGCCCATGGCTTGTCTTCCTTCGGCAGATCCTTCATCTGCTCAAACAATGCAGCGATCTTTCCCTTTCGCGCAAGATACGTATTTCGAAAGCTCTCAAGAGCCTCAGTCGTATCCACGTTGCTCGCATCGTCCTTAATGACCTGCCGAAGGGCATGAATCTGCTCTTTCACTGGGATGTCCTCATTACGGAGAAAGGAAGGATAAAGGAAGTGCAAGACGGCGCGTAACGCGCCGTCTTGAATTGCTTATTGGCGTGCGAAATCAACCAGATCCGCAAATGCCTGCTCGTCGTTCACGGCAAGATCAGCGAGGATCTTTCTGTTGATGTCGATATTCTTCTCACTAAGCGCGTGGATGAATTTGGAGTAGGATAGTCCGTGCATACGGGTAGCGGCGTTGATACGCGTAATCCAAAGCTGGCGCATGGTGCGCTTCTTCGCCTTGCGGTCGCGATAGGCATATTGCAAACCTTTATCGGTGCGATGCTTGGCGACTGTGATGAGCTTGCTACTCGCGCCGAAGTACCCTTTCGCCCGTTGAAGTATCTTCTTCCGGCGCCTGTGAGATGCTACTTTATTCTTTGATCTTGGCATGTTGCTAAATTATTACAGTTATGAAATAATCGTCTTGATGCGCTTCTCATCGGCTTTATCAACGAGAGTCGACTTCCGCAAGTTACGCTTGCGCTTCGTGGTTTTCTTGGTAAGGATGTGGCTATGGTACGCCTTTTCTCTCTTAACACGGCCGGAGCCTGTTAATTTGAAGCGCTTCTTGGCGCCGGCTTTGCCTTTCATTTTCGGCATGTGGAATTCCTCGTCCTTCTATTCAATGTTTTGATTTTCGCGCGTCGAAAAATCCAATCATTAAAAATACGAAAACTTACCGTCTCGGGTCAATGATTACTTGGATTTACTCTTATCGGGAGCAAGAATCAAGATCATGGACCTGCCTTCCATATTCGGCTCTTTTTCAACGATCGCGATATCATCAAGGTCGTCGATCATGCGTTCCAGAAGTTCCAGGCCGAATTCCTGGTGGGCCATCTGCCGACCGCGAAACACGACCGCAGCCTTTACCTTATTTCCATCCTCGATGAATCCGCGTGCATGGCGAACCTTAAAGTCGTAGTCGTGCGTATCCGTATTCGGATGGAAACGTACTTCCTTCACCTGCACGGTTTGCTGCTTTTTCTTCTGCAGGCGTTCCCGTTTCTGTTGTTCATAACGGTACTTACCGTAGTCCATGATCTTACAAACCGGGGGCTTCGCCTGCGGAGCAATTTCCACAAGATCCAATTCCTGTTCGTACGCTTTTCTCAGTGCATCTTTCGGGTGCATTATTCCGAGCTGTTCGCCATCGTCGGTGACGACGCGAACCTTTTCAGCGCGGATATCTTCGTTGATCCGCGTGTTGTCCTTCTTGTTAGAAATTGTCGTTTGTCCTCCTAGGACTGTTTGTGTTGTATTTCGTTTTGGATGCGGCCGATAAACTCATCTAAGGGAACCGCGCCTTCGTCGCCTTCCTTGTGCTTGCGCACTGCGACAGAATTTGCCTGTACTTCCTTCTCTCCAATTATAAGCATATATGGGACTTTATGCACTTCCCAATCGCGAATCTTGTAACCAATTTTTTCGTTTCGCTCGTCGAGCTCAGTCCGGATACCGTTTTCGCGGAGCGTTGCGTACACGTCCTTCGCATACTGCATCTGGTTGTCGCTGATCGGCATAACTGCGACCTGGATCGGCGAAAGCCAAACCGGGAACGCACCGGCAAAGTGCTCAATGAGAACCGCGATAAACCGCTCGAACGAGCCCATGATCGCTCGATGTATCATAACAGGGCGCTGCCGTTCGTTGTTCTCGTCGATATATTCCAGCTCGAACCTCTCTGGTAGATTGAAGTCGAGCTGAATTGTCGCCAATTGCCATGAACGCTTCAGCGCGTCGCGAATGCTGATATCGATCTTTGGGCCGTAGAACGCACCGTCGCCCGGATTGAGGGTGTACGGAATCTCGTTCGCTTTCAGCGCTTCCTCGAGGCCTTCCTCGGCGGTGTTCCAAAGCTCGACTGCGCCCAGCGCCTTTTCCGGCCGGGTCGATAGCTTATACGATGGTTCAAATCCGAAAATCTTATAGAAGTTGTTGACCATCTTCAGCAGCTTGGTCAACTCGTCCAGGATCTGATCGGGGCGGAGGAAGATGTGCGCGTCGTCCATGTGGAACTGACGTACACGGAACATCCCGTTCAAAGCGCCGGTCAGCTCGTTCCTGTGATTCCTTCCAATCTCGGAATACCGCAACGGTAAATCGCGGTAGCTCCGCACCTTTGTATTATAAACGTAGGTGCTCTCCGGACAGTTCATCGGCTTCAATCCGAAAACCTGCTCCTCGGCTTCGACGAGGAACATGTTCTCCTGGTAATGCTCCCAATGCCCGCTCTGCTCCCAGAGTTCTTTCTTCACCAAAATGGGAGTGAGGATTTCGTCGTATTCGTTCTGTTCGAGCACATCGCGAATGAGCGTTTCCAACTCTTTGAAGATCACCATGCCGCGAGGATGCCAGAACGGTGCGCCCGGCGAGATATCATGAAAACTGAACAGATCGAGTTCTTTCCCCAGCTTCCGGTGATCGCGCTTCTTCGCTTCTTCGAGCAGCTGGATGTGCTCTTCGAGATCTTTCTTCTTAGGGAACGATACCCCGTAGATACGCTGCAGCTGCTTGTTATTCGCATCGCCCCGCCAGTACGAACCGGAGATGTTGAGCAGCTTGAAGTACTTCAACCTCCCTGCCGAAGGCACATGCGGTCCGCGGCAGAGGTCGGTGAAAGAGCCTTCTTCATAAAGGCTGATGGCCTCTTCGTCTTCATCGAAGCCTTCAAGAAGATCCAGCTTGTACTCGTCACCTTTTTCGGTGAACTGCTTAATCGCTTCGTCCTTCGATAGCTCGACGCGCTGGAAGGGTTTATCTTCCTTCGCTATCTCGCGCATCTTGTTTTCGATCTTCTCCAGATCTTCCGGTACGAGAACCTTGTCGATATCGATATCGTAGTAAAATCCTGCTTCGATCGCAGGACCGACACCGAACTTTGCTCCGGGGAAAAGGCTTTCAACAGCATGTGCCATCAAATGGCTCGTGCTGTGCCAATACACTTCCTTTCCTTCTTCATCCTTGAACGTGAGAATCTGCACCGTAGCATCGGACGTTATCGAGCGGTTCAGGTCAATTACTTTTCCGTCGACTTTCACGGCAAGCGCATCTGAGGCCAGCCGCGGACTGATATCCATTGCGATATCGTAACCGGTTACGCCTTTCGCGTACTCTTTGACATCGCCGTTCGGCAGTGTGATGTTGATTCTCTCGTCAGACATGATCCTTACAAGGGTGTTGTATAAATGAAAAAATCGGTCGTCCGGGACGTCACCGATTCGAAAGTGTGGGTTCTACAGGAGTCGAACCTGTGACCTCTACCATGTCAAGGTAGCGCTCTAACCAACTGAGCTAAGAACCCGAGTCTCAAATACTCATAAGACTTACAAATATATGCTGAACTCCCTATAGACGCAAGCATACGCACATTTTTTAAGGGGATTTCGCTCCATTTATAGTGTTTGCATGGAGCGGTTTGCCGCTGGGCTGCACCCGACCGCCGTTCGTCAGCCATTCGATAAGCAACGCAATCTGGAAAGGAAGTATCGGTAGTAGAAATCGTTCCGAGCCGAAGAACACCGCGACCGCTGTGAACAGACCCAGCCCCAGCAAATACCATATATGTCTCGCAATGCCGAAGGCCCACATACGCCGGATGCGAACGAGCATGAGAAGTAGACCCAGTAATGACACGGCATGAAAGAGATTGGCGAAATAGAACGCTGCACTTTTAAACCCGGCCGGCACTTCGACGGAGGTCTCCTTGAGCGACCATGTCACAAAAGCATCTCCGCGCCAGAGCGAGTAAAATAACTTCTTCGGTATCCGCGCGAGTGCGGCGACAGGATCACCGACGATGTGCTCAATCGCCAGTTGCATTGCCTCCCGGTCCCGTAGAGCCTCATTGACCGAGTGCAGTTCGGGTAGATTATCGTGGGTATACTTCCCGGATGCACCAGCATGATTGCCGATGAGAAGATTCAATCCCCCATTCGTCGCAACTCCAGTCCAGGATTCGAAGACGACCGAATTTCGGATAATCCATGGTGAGAGGACGACCAATGCCGTCGTGGTAAGTACTGCAATCCGTGCGAATCGCCTTCTCTCACTCTTCCTGTAGACGAGCCATATCGCAGGTAGCAGAGCAACCACACCGATCGGCTTAATCAGGATTGCGACTCCCGTCAAAACGCCTGCAAACAGCACCCTCCCCCATGACAGGCGGTCGTGACTGACCAACACCGCAAACACGCCGAAGATCGTCACGAGGAATGGAAGTTCAGCCAGGAGCGCATTGGGAGAAAAGAGAATGTTCGGGGAGAGCAAGAATCCAGCGGTTGTAAGTGCAGCTACCCAGTTCGTGAATCCATGCCGGAACACGCGAAACACAAGAAATCCCAGCAGCACGTACAACAGCACATGCAGCAGGCGGATCCAAAGGAGATTCTTCCCGACAAGTGCGATGAGTCCGGCAAGTAGTGCAGGATATCCCACCGGCCAGAATGCAGTCGGGGTGCCGTCGTTCGATATGTACCGACCGGTCTCGAATAGCCGGGTTGCATGATCCAGGTAGTGCTTCGCATCTGAGATAGGCACCGTCTGCACATACACCGCTAGAAAAGTACACCCAACGCATGCGAGGAGAATACCACCAACAAGAAGTTGTTTTGGGGAGATGCTTTTGATGAAGTTTGCGAATGGAGTGCGAAAAAGGAACGCCAGGGTTAGTAACGCAGCCGCGATAGCAACCGGGTACTCTAAATTCTCGAACACCGCCGAATAGTAGTAAGCGTCCACTGGGTCCGGACGTGCTGCAGCCCACGAAAGTGCGCGTTCCTTCAGGAACAGCGGGTAGCCGATGAGGAGAGCGAGGTTAGAGATCGCAAGCGCAGCTGTAAATACTGTCTTCCTGTCAACGCGGCTTGCGGCCAGCACTCCCATCTCGTTGCATCAATCGAATTGCTTGGCGATTCGGGCGATCTCTTCCACTGCTTTTGGCAATCCTACCATCACAGCCCGTGAGATAATTGCATGCCCGATACTTACTTCTTCGATTTCTTCAATCTCGTGCATGAAGTGGAGATTCCTGTAATTCAGTCCGTGCCCTGCATGGACGCCAAGATCCAGCGTTGCGCCAAGCTCCGCGGCAATTTTCAGGCGATCCAACTGATCGAACAGTTCGTCCTGACTGACTGCATTCGCGAATTCCCCGGTATGGAGTTCGATGATATCTGCGCCGATGTGCGCGGCGGCCCGAATTTGTTCCTCTATAGGATCGACAAACAGACTGACCTCGATCTCGTGGGCATGCAGCTGATCGATTGCGCGTTCCAGTTTCTTACTCTCGGAAATAACATCGAGTCCGCCTTCAGTGGTCAGCTCCTCGCGTTTTTCGGGAACGAAGGTCGCCAGTTCCGGCAACACCTCGATACAAATCTCCATGATCTCGTCGGTCACTGCCATTTCAAGATCGAGCTTTGACTGTACGACCTCCCTCAGCAAACGAACATCCCGATCGTTGATATGCCGTCTGTCTTCCCGCAGGTGGCACACAATCCCATCGGCACCGTGCAGTTCGCAAATGCCTGCAGCGACAACAGGATCAGGCTCCAGCCCGCCACGTGCTTCCCGCAGTGTCGCGATATGATCGATGTTAACACAAAGTCTCATTTCTACCTCGAACGAATAATAACCGAATTATAGCAGATAGCCGATGAAGTTGGAAAGCGCTTCAATGCCGATGCCGCTGATACCAGCCCTGTGCCTGACCGTACAAAATACATCTATGGTGATCATAACCGACCAGTGAATGAGCACGCAATACCAGAACGACCGCGTCCGCAGCGCCAGGGCACCGAGAGCAATGCCGGCAATAACCGCACCGATTGTCTCGGGCATGGGCTTTCCATAGTGCAAGATAACAAATGGGATCGTTTGGATGAGAATCGCCACGCCGCCTCCCGTATGAGGCGCCAGTCCAAAGAGCATGAATCCACGCCAGATATACTCCCAGCCGATGAAATACAGTATCAGTCCGGCTTCATAGATCATAAAGAGCTCCCAGTCATCGCGGACAAGGAGTACGTGCGGATACATTTCCTGAAAGGAACTCATGTCGCTGACGATCCATAGAATCGGAACCATCACTGCGTAGAAAATGGCACTTACTTTGAGACCGAAACGGACATCGCCGAGACGCAATCCGAAATCGACGGGATTCTTCCGCAGAACAACAATGACAAGGAGAACAA
>PABJ01000039.1 GCA_002699105.1 Ectothiorhodospiraceae bacterium
GCTTGAGTATGCGGGTGACCCAGGTTTTGAGCAATGCAGGAATGCCGCTCAGCAAACTCAACATCTTCATGGAAGTTGAGGACCTGACGATTCTGAAGTCGTTCATGCGTACAGGCGTGGCGTGTGCATTTCTTCCGAGAATCTCCGTCGAAGATGAAATCACACACGGAATCATGAAGACCATCGCCATTGAAGGCATCGAAATGAGGCGAACGACCTACCTCATCCACAGGAAGACCAAGCACACAAAAGAGATCGTTCAGCAGTTCATCAAGTTCATCGAAGCCCGCCTCTACGAAGAAAACCGCAAGATGGTCGAGTCCTCCCAGCAGGCGTCCGGTTCGGTCGGATAGGAATTCAACCAAACAGCACAAAAAAAAGAACCCGGCTCGTGCCGGGTTCCTTATATCACCTATCTCACAAAATCAGAACCTATTTATTGATCTGATACACAATCTTTCTCACCGTATCAAACTGAAGGAAGGGATAGATTTCCCTGATTGTGTCTATGGCATCGCCGGCTGACATATCTTTTCGCATGTTCTTGAAAAGCCAGCGAATCCTGTAATCGCGGACGGCCTTCGCATTAAACAAGTTGTGCCTGTTCAGTTCGGTGAACGTCCTGTCGTCAATGAGATCCTGGAGGGGATTCTCAAGCTTGTGGCTATTACGTTCGTTTCGCATAGTGCCTCCTGTAACGAATAAGGGGTTTACGTCTTAATTGACAGTATGTAGAAGCACTAACAACAGCTCGAATATACTTGTCTCCTGAAATTTGTTCCTCGATACATAGACCGCATAGGTAACAGAAAAGTTACAAGAAGATGTGACTTTTTTTCACCGTAGCGATGAAATTGCCGGAATCGGCGCACATTCTTCGTACTTATGAAATCAGGAACAAGTTTCGGAGGCGAGGATATTCTGGTTAAACGAACGTTCTATCCGAAATGTAATGCGAATCACAAACAAGAGCAAGGCAAAAATCCGGTACCATTGCGTGAATGTTGCGCACCCCAAACATCCACCCTTACGGAGGATAGATCTCTGCAGCTATCTCAGCAGGATTCTGGCTCCCTGTCCAAAGTGGAACGACTTCGCCGATGGGTACCGAGTATATCCCCTGCTCACCGATCATATCGATCGTTCGTTCGAACACGCCGCTCCATCCTTCCCATTCATGCGGATCATATATCGTATTGTGAAACAGCAGCGCAGCGGCACCCCGGCACCGCTGGACGGTGTTAACAAGCTCACGGATGCGCATAAAAGAATCTTCAGGCGAGAGCCCCCGGTATTGTTTCAGCGTTCCATCCATTGCGATCAAGGGAATTTCCCACACTGGAATCGGCTTTCCTGCTTCGTGGTCGTAAAGTAGGAAGGGGTGGCATGTGCCGTTCCGGAAGCCTTCATGCTCGGCGAATCCGAGCGTACTGTCGTAGCGAATTCCGAGGTCGGACTGGATCCGTGCAGTCTCGGGATATTCGCTCCGGAGATAGTGCTGCCTGCATGAAAGGATGTCTCGGTCGCTGGCTGATTCCAACGCGAATAGCTCCCGTTCGAACATGAACGAATCCACATACGCATCGAAGCTCGGGTGTATGCCGACTTCGTGCTTCGCGGTTTTCAGCCGCTCGAAATGGCTCTGTACAAACGGCTGTTGCAGGGAATAACGAATATCCTCCCTCGCCCGTCCTCCAGCCTTGAAGAACCAGGTACTCCGGATATCTGCCGCCTCTTCTAGTCTGTACATTTCATTGATAGAGCGGGCGTATGGATCGGAGGCAGGATTCGGCGGCTTCGCATAGGAGAGAAGGTTCTGGATGCGGCTGGCGAGCGACTCCTCATTCCGGGATTTCACCGTTCTCAGCATTTCCCGGACGAACCAGCTCGGCCTAGACTTCCAGATGAAATCAATATCGTGCGTCAGCACAATGGCGGAGGATTTGCCGTTATATCGTGCCTTGTCCGGTAGTTCAATGCCGCCGAGGACGCATGCATGCGCAATCATCCCGGCATATTCGTACACCACCGGGCGCGAGAGCAAGCCGGCCTTCCCCAATACACTGCTTGCCGCCTGGAAGCGGTTGTACTTATCGCGGTCCGGGATGCTCCACTCTTCATGTTGCGAGAGGAAGAAGAACACCGCGGAGACCAGGTCGCTGGGAATATGTTCGGCTGCGAGTCCGTCAAGATGGAAGAGCGAGATTGCTGAGTGTTCCTTCCATACGATTTCTTTGAGAGCCTCCACAGGGTACGGGTTCTGATGCAGCAGAAACATGTGGGCGTCTCTGGATGCGGGGATCCATGTTGCCTCTTTATCTTCCGGTGGTGTGTAGCCGTATACGAGCTGAGCATCTTCCGGTGCAGTAACGAATGCTGCCCGGAATCCCAGGATATAGCCGACCATCGTCCATGCGTACCGGGCGGGTATGATGAATGCATCGATGCACGCAAGATAGATCCGCAATACCGGGAACGGCTCTCGGCGCATGTGCTATTGCTGGAGGTTTTTGAATTTCGTGGAGACGAAGATATCCGTCAGAGAGAGGATGCGTTGTTGTGAAAGCGACTCAATCCCCAACGTGATGGCATTGATATCGTACTGCGATCTGCCTTTACGTACTGCCTCGCTGTCGAAACCCTGCATGGCGCGAATGCCCGCGAAGCGATTCAGCACCATTGCAGGCTGGATTCCGTCTGTATCGAGAATAATCCCGAACACTGCCCGCTTCGTGACGATGGCCTTCGCAGTTTCAACTGTAAGCTGGAGGATATCGTCATGCTTCTGCTCTGCATTGAGGTCGATAACCGTCCAGCCCTTCGGCTGCAGGAAAGCGGCAAGCTTCTTCTTTATGCGGATTTGATGCTTACCGGAGGCAATGACAATGGTATGCGCTGATTCGGAAAGAAGGGAGGCGGCGGTTTCTTCGATGACTTCGAACGAAACCCCATGCACCTGTGCGGCGTCCTGGGCAAGGGGGGTGATTATCGCATTTGGGGATATCTGCAGCTCTTTGCCCGGTTTCCGGGAAGCTGCGACGACATCCTGTTCCGATATGAGCTGCCGCTTTGCCATGGCAAGAAATGTACGATTACTTTTCGCCCCAGGAAAGTACCTCGACCGTGACCTTGGTGATGCCCGAACGCAGCATTTGCAATTCCTGGGCTGCCGCATAGGAAAGATCGATAATACGGGAACGGTACCGCGGACCGCGGTCGTTGATGCGGACTATTACAGATTTGCCGTTCTTCTCCGATGTGACGCGTACGACGGTTCCAAACGGATACGTGCGGTGCGCAGCGGTAAGGTAGTTCTGATTGTATACTTCGCCGTTGGCCGTCGTGCGTCCGTGAAATTTATCGGCATAGTAGGAGGCCACGCCCGAACGGGATTCAAGGACGGGAAAGTCTCTGCTTTCATGAAAGACCGAGAGGTCATGCGCCTGGTGCGTCGGCGAGCAGGCGGAGGCGAAAAGGACAAGCAAGAGGATCGCGATATGTATCTGCGTGCGACGCAGAATCATCACAAATAATCACTCATGTTGTTCTTACGCAGGTAGTCGACAACCTCCTTCACCGTTTGCGAATGACCGTGCTTGAAAACCAGCACACTGTCGTTCGTATCGATGATGGAGACGTCTTCGACGCCGATAGCTGCGAGCACGCGGCCTTCGCCGGCCACGAGATGCGCATTGTTGACGTCGATCGAGATAACCGTTCCCTCTTCGGCTATCCCTGTGCCGTCTTTTTCCTTCAGACGGTAAACTTCATCCCAGCTCCCGAGATCGTTCCACCCGAAATCCGCCGGGATGACGTAGCGGTTCTCGGCTTTTTCCATAATGCCGTAGTCGATTGAAATGCCTCGCATTTCGCGGTACGCAACTTCGAGGTCGTGATAAAACCTGTCGGTATCGACCGAGCCGTGAAGGCGCTGAATTTCGTCGGAGATATCGGGCAGAAACTCTGCGATGCTGCGCCGAACCGTGGATGCCTTCCAGATAAACATGCCGCTGTTCCAGACGAAATCTCCGCTTGCCAGGAATTTTTCGGCAGTGGCAAGGTTCGGCTTCTCAGCAAAAGTCTTCACCGGATGTCCGCCGTGGAGATCCCTCTCCTCCGACTCGTCATTATCGAACTGGATGTATCCGTACCCGGTTTCCGGGTGCGTCGGTTTTATGCCGATGGTTACCAGACCATCCTGCTCGTCGGCAAGACGTACTGCCCGGTCCAATACATTGTGGAATTCTTTTACATCGTGGATAATGTGATCCGACGGCAGGACGATCATTTTCGCATCGCCGTGCCGTTTCGTAAGGATTTCCGCACCCAGCGCAACGGCCGGTGCCGTATTCCGGCCCGCCGGTTCAATAATGATATTCTCGGGGGGGATCTGCGGGAGCTGCCGCTGCACCTCGTCGGCCTGCAGGGCATTGGTGATGATAAGAATATTCTGCTCGGGCACGATGGGATTCAAACGGGCAACCGTGTTTTGAATCATCGTCCCTTCGCCGAGGATGCGGAGCAGCTGCTTGGGCGAGCGCTCGCGGCTGCGAGGCCAAAACCGTGCACCGACTCCGCCGGCGATTATGAGCGCATGGATATCCATGACGTTTTCAAACCTGACTTCTGTGTTCGTACAAATGTATCGGCAATAAAAAACTCACGTCCACGAGTTCGTCGTGCCGTGAGTTCCTATACTTTCACTGCGCTAGTTGCGACCTGCTGCTTTCAGACGATTGAGTGCCTTGTGAAGCGAAAGCTCGGCACGTTCCACGTCTAGCTCCTTCGTCCGGTGCGATAGACGTTCTTCGGCACGCTCCTTGGCGGCTTTGGCGCGGTCGGTATCGATTGCGTCGGCACGCTCGGCTGTGTCTGCCAGCACAAGCACGGAATTATGCAGCACCTGCGTAAATCCGCCGCTGACGGCATAGACCTGGTTCTCGGTGCCTTTGAACTCCATGATACCAACATCCAACCCGGAAAGCAGCGGGGCGTGATTATACAGCACCTGAAACTTCCCTTCCGTACCGGGGCAGGTAACGCTTGTTACTTCGCCCTCGAATTCGAGGCGGTTGGGAGTGACGATCTTGAGATGGAATGATTTCTCCATACCGCTTCTTACTCAGCCTTCGCCTGCTCGAATGCTTCTTCGATGGTACCGACGAACATGAATGCGCTTTCCGGCAGATCGTCGCACTCGCCGTTGAGAATGCGTTCGAAACCGTCGATAGTGTCCTCGATCTTGACGTAACGTCCTTCGCGGTTCGTGAACTGTTCTGCGACAAAGAACGGCTGCGAAAGGAATCGCTGAATTCTGCGTGCGCGGTGCACCGTCAGCTTGTCCTCGTCGGAAAGCTCGTCGATACCGAGAATGTTGATGAGATCCTGGAGATCTTTGTAGTTCTGGAGAATCCGCTTCACGGACTGCGCCACATTGTAATGCCGCTGACCGATAACATTCGGATCAAGGATTCGGGATGTGGAATCAAGCGGATCGACAGCCGGGTAGATTCCCAGCTCGGAAATCTGGCGGCTCAAAACTGTGGTTGCATCCAGGTGAGAGAATGTTGTTGCCGGGGCCGGATCGGTCAAATCGTCCGCCGGGACATACACTGCCTGCACCGAAGTAATCGAGCCCTTGCTCGTTGAGGTGATACGCTCCTGCATTTCACCCATTTCGGTTGCAAGCGTCGGCTGGTAGCCCACTGCGGAGGGCATACGGCCGAGGAGTGCGGATACTTCCGAACCCGCCTGGGTAAAGCGGAAGATATTATCGATAAACAGAAGCACGTCCTTGCCTTCTGCATCCCTGAAGTACTCCGCCATGGTGAGTGCCGTCAATCCGACGCGCTGGCGGGCGCCGGGGGGCTCGTTCATCTGGCCGAACACCAGCACGGTCTTATCAATAACGCCGGAATCCGTCATTTCAAGGTAGAGATCGTTCCCTTCGCGGGTACGCTCGCCTACGCCGCCGAACACCGAGTAACCGCCATGATGCTTGGCGATATTATGAATGAGCTCCTGGATGATAACGGTCTTCCCAACGCCTGCGCCGCCGAAGAGTCCGGTCTTACCGCCCTTCGTGTACGGCTCAAGCAGATCGACCACCTTGATACCGGTTTCGAACATCTCCTTCGAGGTGGATAGATCTTCGAATTTCGGTGCGGGGCGGTGAATCTCGTAGTTTGTGTCGGATGTTACCTGCTCTCCGCCGTCAATGGTCTCACCAGTAACGTTGAAGAGCCGCCCAAGTGTCGAAGGGCCGACCGGCACTGAGATCTGCGCACCCGTATCCAGTACATCCATACCTCGGACAAGACCGTCGGTTGAATCCATCGCAACGGCGCGGACGCGGTCCTCGCCCAGGTGCTGCTGGACTTCGATGATCAGATTGTTTTGGTTTCCGTCGTCGTCCTTACGCTCAATCTTGAGAGCGTTGAGGATATCGGGGAGTGTCCCATCGGGGAAATCTACGTCAACGACGGGTCCAATGACTTGGGCTACTGTTCCTTTATTCATCAGGGCAAATTGTACTACAAGATGGACGTGTAAATTTACTTAATCCTCTAAAATACAGGACACGCCCGGAATATCCAATTCACGGGCGTCTTGAGGACAATACTGATAACCATTGGGAAGCGGGAAATAGTTTCAGTGTTTACGCACTTTTTTGCACATGCTAATCACGGATTTCGGGCCGTTCTTTGCCCCATTTCGCGACCCTGCACAAAGTGACGTGCAAACCGCGGTATAGCTCGGGATATCCCACGTATGTATCATCGATGCGGATTCGTTTTAGGTCCTCGTCCCGCAGACGTGCGAATACCGCCTTGGGGATGAAAAAGATGATGTACTGCTCGTCGAGCATGTGCGGGAGGTTCGTCGGTTTTTCGATCTCAACCTCTTCCCCGCCGATTTCGAGATAGACTGTGGGGATCTCCTCAAACTGTATGCGGCGCGGGTCGTACTTCATTGCAAATCGGACGCGGTCCGAAGAGCAGTGGAGCGACGGCATCTCCATATACAGATACATGGAATCCTCCTCCGTGCCCTCCACATGAAGCGCCAGGGGTTCGTAGATACCGAACATTATCGTTTCGTCTGCGGGGAAGGTTCTCACCTCGATCGCCTGACCATGCATGTGCGGGACAGCGAGGAAAAGAACGCCTGTCAGGAACAAAATGCATTTCATGTAGACACCTTACTCTATATCACCTGGGGTAGATTACGATGGTTCGCTCTATTCAGTTCGGACCATCATCTGAATGGGTGAATATAAGGGGTCTGTTCCTGCCGATGACGCCCTTCAGGCGCATTTAGCGGAGATTTAACAGCCGTGTAACAGTGCGGTCATTTTTCGCGGACTAGCAGGCTGACGGTGTTCGGGGAGAGCACCGGGTAGATGAGTCCTTCCCGTACCCGGAACCGCACGCTATGGAAGGGATCGGCCAGGTAGTAGCCGTCTTCAATTCCGCTGATTCGGATGGGGCAGATCTGTGGTTCATCGCTTGCATTCACGGCAACCCACACGCGGTCGGAGCCGGACTCGCGGACATAGGCATATACCTTCTTCTCATCGTCGATGACGACGGTACTCATGGTTCCGTATTGGAGCGCGATATGCTCCTTGCGCAGCTCAATCAACGTGCGGTAGAAGGAATACATGGAGCTGTCGAAACCTGCATCCCACGCGCTCGGATCTGCATTGAGCGGAAAGCTGCTCTCGTCGTCGAACTCCATATCGAACCAGGCCATCGGCTTGCGGTTATCCGGATCGTCACCTCCCCACATCCCGGCCTCATCGCCGTAATAAATGAGCGGCGCTCCAGGCAGGGTAAATTGCAGGATGAGGCATTGTTGCTGGAGCCTGCGCTCCAACTCGTTCGGCTCCCTGACCTTGTACTCCAGATTGCGCTGGGGAGTATTGTTCTTCTCAAACTTGACGTCTGCATTCGCGCAGCGCGAAGCCAACCGATCCGTCTCCAGATCGCTCACGACCAGGATCGAGGCGTCCTGGTTCGCGGTCGTGTGGAAGTGCTGGTTGTACATATCGTCGAATGCCGTGGGCGTCGAGGTTTTATTCAGCAGGAATTGCGTCACCGCTTTCGCAAACGTCTTGGTGTAGATGATATCGAAGCATTCCGGCGCCTCACTCGGATCGCCTATCCATTCTGCTATTGTGACGGCCTCGGGATTTACCGATTTCACATGCGCCGTCCATTCGTACCAGAACCGCTCCGGTAGATTTTCTACAAGCGTCACGCGGTATCCGTCGACCCCATCCTTGGGATCTCCATCTCCATCCGGGTCCAGCCAACGGCGTGTGGCTCCCCAGACATATTCCCTCGGCTCAGGCGCCAGACCGGTTGTATCGGTTTTGAAGAGAGGAAAAGCCTTCGTATCCCACAGGCAATCGTAGCGGAACTCCGATTCGAACGGGGTCTCGGCGCGGTCCCACTCATGCACGTTGAACCACCCCCGGTACAGGGATTGCTCCTGCTTTTTGAGCAAGTCCCGAAATGCCCAGAACTGCGCGTTGACATGGACGAACTGCACATCGACGATGACCTTCATGCCTGTATCGTGAATTGCCGCCACCATATCGAGAAACTCACGGTCCGCCGTGGTGAAGTACCATGTCTTTGGATCGGCAGGGTTTTCCCTGTTGAGATATGTGGTATCGATCTCGCCCTTGCTGGCGAAGTGCTCGTCTACGTGGTGCAGGCTGCTCACATCGTACTTATGCGACGAGGGTGCTTTGAACACCGGACTGAGCATCAAGGCGTCGATCCCTGTGCGTTTCAGGTACCCCAACCGCTGCCTGATTCCTGCAAAATCTCCGCCGTACTGCCGTAGGTACGCATTCGGGTAGAACATCGTATTGTACATCTTCTCCTGGACGGTGAGTTCGTACCAGTTACGTGTCCAATCCGATACGCTCCATTGGTAGAGAGTGTCTCCGAGTACCTCCCTGCCGGTGGGGTCGTTTTCGGGATTGCCATTATCGAACCTATCGATGAGGATCTGGTACCAGTGAATTCCTCGCGTCCAGGATGGCGGATTCGGGCGCTGGGCATGGAGCGTACAAGGTACAGCCAAAGCGAAGAATAGAAAGAGCACAATTCCTGCTCCTGACAGCTTTGCCGCGATGATCAGTGGGGATTTCATAGAATAAAAAACCGGGCTCCACGCGTCCGTAAGAAGCAAAGAGCCCGGTAACATTCAGCAATAACCTTGTTAGTTCATGATCTTCACAGAAGTTGCCATGATCGTGTATTCGCGCTGCGGACCGTTGATCTCATCCGGATTGACTCCGTCGCCGGATTCTTCGGCGTAGTGCTTGGCCTGCTCTTCGGAGATTTCCTGCACATGTACCGTCCCTTTAACGATAGCGAGCTTGTGTGCGGAATCTTTCGGGATGAAGAATGCATGGTCGCCGAAACGCACGCGGGCTTTCATGTGCCCTTCACTTACCATCATCCAGCAGCCTGTGGACTGGCAAACATCGGTGATGTTGGCCTCGAAGTACACCGGGGTGTCTTCAAACTCAGGCGCCCGGTTGATGACTTCCGGAAACGGCATGATTTCGATATCCATCGGCATCTTCTCGCCGTAGACAGCGTACTCTTCGTTCTTTTCGACTGGTTCGGAGCCGCCTGCGTCTTCACCGGCGTGAGCGCATCCAGCATGCTCTGCCTTTGCGTCATGCGCTTCGGTCTTTTCGGCTTTCTTGTGATGGTCGCAATCGTGCTTTTCTTGCGCCTGGACGTACATCGGGAGCAGCGCCAGGATAATCAGGTATGCAAAGTACTTCATGATGTTCTTACCTCTATCGGTCTGAAAATGTAGTTGTTGTTGACTACCGAATGATTGTTAACAGCTTCGATGCGGACGATGTTCCGCTTGTCAGCCGTACAATATACGTACCCGGAGCAACACCACCCAAAGGAATCCGAATTGAGTGAATACCAGCGGGGTAGTCGCCTTCGTGGATTTCCCGTACAATCCTGCCTGTCATATCGTACAGCGCGAGGGAGACGAATCCGGCCGATTCCTGCTCCCACTTGAAGGTGGATATGCTGCCCGCCGGAGCCGGGTTCGGATACACAAACACATCTGTAGTTGTCGGGATTTCGGGCACGCTGCCTGCATCCACCAGCTCATCAGTGGATGCGATGAACAGGCCAAGCATGGTCGGTGTGGTACTTCCTTCGGTAAGTGTATCGATGTACATGTTGGCAGTGATGCCGTTCTTTGATAGAAACTGATAAAGGACGTTCCTGCCGTATGCCTCTTCAGACTGTCCGCCTTGGGTCATCCGGATCGTGAACTTCAGTTCCTTTCGCAGGACCAAACATGGGACGTCTCCGCCCATTGTGCGCATCGTTCCATATCGGTCACAGGTGACCTTCTGTGTGATCCCCTGCCAAAAACCAGGAGTAATCTCCTTAAGGCCGGTATCTTCCGTTATATTAGCGCCGTACTCAATCGGGTAATGCTCTTCCTGGAATGGCGGAGTGTACTTCACGGTGATTGTTTGTCCGGGGACTTCGATGACAAACCCGGCACTGTAAAATCCCGTCTCATCTATGATATAATACATATGGGTTATACCATCTTGATCTTCCTGCCGTTGATAATGCGTAGCGTTGGGAAACTCTCCACCATATGGCGACTCGCTTGGATGGGTAAGGCTATTTTCAGTCACGTTAAGCCCGTAGTGGAATTGCGTGAAGTCGTAGAAGTTCTCACCACCCGGTTCGCCGAGATCGAATGTGTTACCATTCGCATCGGAGGCATAGTAGTTCCAGATGTAATCTTTGCTAAATATCTGGATGCGATCCTGTCCAGTTATTACCGGCTGTGCAAGAACTGGAATACCGAGTACTATCAGCATGACCGCAAATGCGGCGAAGGAGTAAAAACGGTTCATAACTACCTCTGTTTTCGCGAAATACTAGATATGCAACATAGCTATAGAACGAGAAAACCTCAAGAGGACAATGGGATAGCGACAAAAAATGAAAAGGAGGCAGTGAAAACTGCCTCCTGGGGGATTCATATCGAACTTGGTTATCGCTTATACGGCGTTTCCTACTACTTCACTTTGCTGAGAAGCGTGCTGCCCATCATTTCGGCTCCGTGAACGCGGAGCATGTATGTACCCGGCCGGACATTTCCGAGGTTCAACTCGATATCGTGACTGCCCTGCGATAGCGCAGCGGAGTGCATGGTTTTTACGAACCTGCCGGTAAGATCGTAGAGATCCACCGTGACTTGGCCGGATGTCGCGAGATTCAGCGGGAGGTTCGCCTTGGTTGCGACCGGATTCGGATAGGCTGCACCAAGTTCCAGCGTCACAGGCGCGGACGGCTGTCCGATTGACGTGGATGTACCTTCGGTCAGAGTATAGCTGAGCGATGTAGTCGAGGGTGTCGAGCTATTCACATCGTTGGTATCGACAAGTGCATTCGCTGAAATGCCGGTCTTTGTGATAAACGAATACTGTACCGTAAGGCTCGTATTCTCGATGACATTGCCCATCACTTCGAACCGGTTGGTTCTGCGTTCGACCGATTTCAGACGGATGCATTCCTCTGAAATCCCGCCGGGAAGAAGCAGCGTACCGGCAGCGTCGACTTCGTAATCTATCTGTGTGGACATTGTGGAACCCATTGCAATCGTCATCGGATCGCTTTGGTACGACCATGAGGTCCCCAGGCTGGCGGGGAACATCATCGTCGGCCAGTCGGGCTCGTAGTCAAATAGCACGGTGTTACCCTGGAAGTCGGTTGCCAGACCGAGGTGATACAGGTAGTCGTCCGTAAGCTTCAGGTACAGATACGAAAACGAACCGTTGCTCTCGGTCTCGATGGCATAATTCGCATCGGAGAACGTAGCGGCATGGGGTGTGGTTGCCGGATCGACGTAGTTGATATCGCCGCTGGATTCCGTGAAGGTGTACCCAGTGAAATCAAATGTCTGGCCCGCGCCGGTTCCGCCGATGTTGACCTGCGTTCCCTGCGAAATTTGAGCGGAATACGCAGTGTACATCGCGTTTTGGCCGAAGATGGAGTAGTCGCTCCGTGTGATGGTAGTTTGGGCACTTACCGCTACCGTGAGCAGCAATACCCATGCGAAAGAGTGAAGCACTGTTTTCATTGCTTCCTTTCTTTGTATGTGATGAATAGATCGGATAATTGAGCTATATATAAAAGACGGAATCGGCCCCTGATGGTTCCCTCGAAGCAAAAAGAAAACCCCCGTAATGGGGGTTTCCGGTGCGATATAGGTCACAGTTGGGGGAACTGTGGCGGTTACCTCGTCAAGTGCGTGCGTGAACGGACGCTTCCGTTCGCATATTCTTCTATCA
>PABJ01000040.1 GCA_002699105.1 Ectothiorhodospiraceae bacterium
AAAGCGATCTATCCGCGGAGGTGGACGGGTTCCGGTTTACCGGAAGGCTGGACCGCATCGAGCGCCGGAACGGCCGTCTCACGATCCTCGACTACAAAACCGGACGGCTCAAGCGCATCAGCTACCGCAAGCTGATCCCCGAAGACCGCAGCACCTGGCAAGGCGCCATCGGTTCGCTGCAGCTTCCCTACTATATATACCTCTATTCCCACGCCACGGGTGCGGACCCTGCGGAGATCGATGCGGGCTACCTGCATCTGGGGAGTACCGGCATGTCGCCGGAATGCGAGGTGCTCTTCGACCGCGAGCACGACGGGGAAGACATGTACCCGGCATTCGAGCGCATCATCCGCACGCTTGTCGCGGAGATCACCGATCCAGCCGTCCCGTTCAGCCCCGCCGAAGACCTGGCATCCGCCTGCGAATACTGCGAATTCGCCACCCTTTGCGGCACGCGCTGGCTCCAATAGCCGCCAACCGAGACATTTCTCTCGATCATAGTGATAATCATTCACACGTGTGCGTCACAGAAACACATAAACCTTACCCAAACTACCCCATACGGCCCATATTGGCCAATTATTGATTGGCGCGATAGTTGCATCTTTACAAGTTGGTACGTAGTAAAGGATGTAAGAAGTATGAAGCAGTTTTCTATCATAGTGTTGTTCTTCGTGTTTTTCATGATCTTGACGATCTTCAGCTACGCGTGATAGGCACATAGAACGAGTTTTTGAAGCCGCGAAGCTTCTCCAAATACGATATAGACTGGCGATTTAACAGTCACTGCTGATCTTTCTCAGAATTACCTCCAAAGCTCGCGAGTGTCAGTACTTCCGTTGTACTGCACTCGCGTTTTTTTATTGGGGTAACCCCACTCCAGATCCTCCCAGGCAAGACACACCATAGCATGCAGTTACGGCAGGCACTTCAAGCGCTGCCTCAGCAGCGGGAGCTTGTTATTGGCATTGCTGCGTATGAACACGCCCCACCCAACCGGACTAGAGTCCGCGCCGAGTGTGACGGATATTCACGCATATAGTGGGGTAAGATATCCCCTGATCTACTGCACGATGATGGATCCGCTTATCGGAGTTCCCGATGGTGGTTGGAGCGTATAGTAGTACACACCCGGCTTCAGGCCCGTTGTGCCAATGCTCAGGGTATGATTTCCCTGGCCTACATGACCGAGATTCTCAACTCGTACGACTCTGCCGAGAATGTCCTGCACGCGGAGCGTGAGACTGGTTCCGTGCTGAAGCGAATAGCCGAGCGTCACCGGCTGAGTACCCCGGACAGGATTCGGGAAAAGGTGGGAGACGGCGAACGTTTGGGGCCTGGGGGCTTCGATACCCGTTTCGTTGAGGATATCCGAGAGCGGCCGGCGCCAGACACCCTCTCGTGGAATTGAAACGAAGATATTTTCCCCAGCTTGCACAGCGGCGTGCGCACCATTATGAGGGAGATTGCCGTATATATCAGTCCATGTTGCGCCGGCATCTGTCGATAGGTAAAGCTGTGTGGAGTACCCGCCGATGATAAAACCTTGTGGAATAGGAAGGACAAACTTAAAATCCTCGTTGTCGAAGTCCGGATTCACGACTGCAACCCAACTACGGCCTCTATCGCTAGAACGATACACCGGGGATCTCGCCCAATCGCGTCCAACGGCAATGCAATCCATACCGTCGCAAGCGATATCTCGAAATCTCATGCGCGAGGTCGCGGTGTCAGTATTTGTCCAGGTTTCACCGAGGTCGTATGAAATGAAAAGCCCTTTTCTGTTTGTGCCGGCGAGCAGTGTATCTGAAACTGCGTACATACAGGTGATGATTCCTTCCAGGGATTCCGCGGTCTTCACCCAGGTAGTACCATCGTCTGTGGATCGTCGAAGCGCCAATGTATCGCCCAGTCCGAAAAGTACGTCACCTATAGCCGCCATATCGTAGAAGTCATACGATGCAAGTTCGGGGGAATCGACGAGTTGCCAGCTCATTCCTGTATCTGTCGATCTGAATACTTCGTACAAGGTGTGCGCCCAAATTGTCGATCCCGTCTCTAAAATGATGCGTACTTCTGCAGTATCGAAAACCCCGGGGGCATATTTCCAGGTTTCACCTGCATCCGTTGTTGACTGCAATCCGCGGTACGTCCTGGCAAAAGTGCGTTCTTCAAGGTGAAGGAGACCGTATGTTTCAGTCGCTATATAACCGCTCGTATTCTTCGTCCAGTTCCTGCCCATATCACTGGATCTATATACACCCTCGTAAATAGTTCCTGCATATATGTACTGTTCGTCGTAGCCAAAAGAAATTACGGTTGAGTTATCAAGTCCGTTTGTTCTCAAGTCCCATGAGATGCCGTTATCGGTTGAGGCCAGTAAACCTATATACGCAGATATAAAAAGTGTCTCTCCGCAATGAAAAACTTCGAGAGCATCGATTATTGACCTGTTCGAATCGTCGAGGACCTGCCAACTATCTCCAAAATTTGTTGAATAATACGTTGGTCCAGCCAGAGCGATGTACAATGTATCACCCCTGCTATCGAGGCCTCGATACTCCCACGTCGGCGAGATTCCTGAATTCGCAGCTTCCCAGCTCATCCCATAGTCCGAGGAACGAAAAACCCCGCTGTCACGTCCAGAAGCAAATAAATATTCACCGGCTTGCGCTAGTGAAATCACATTCAAGTAAGTTAGCCCGTTGTTTCTTTCCGTCCAGCTCGCACCGAAATCCGTCGTGACATAGACTCCATCGGGTCGTCCACAATATAGAGCATCATTATATACTAGCAATGCTTCTATGCTTCGGTCACTATCGAACGATACATCTTCCCAATTTGCGCCGCCATCCGAAGACCTGAATACACCATTCGATGTTGCCGCAAATAGGGTATTATCAAATTTCACAATGTCATTGACCGAAGTTCTTGGCATACCATTTGCTCTGGATGTCCAGGTCTTTCCATGATCGGTACTCAGATGAACACCGCGTGATGAAGCAGAGTAGATACTATCCCCGTCAACGAGGATAACAAAACTGAAGCCGCCTTCAGGTCCGTTGCATTCAACCCATTGCGCCGTTGAGTTTGAATAGCTGCTGATGAGAATAGCTAGAAAAAAGTAAACCTGCCGCATAGTGTCCTCGCAAAGGATGGATCAGGATAGTTGACGGTAATCTAAACGAATTCCATTAAATGTCAAGGCATAAATCGATATCCATGCCTTGAACTCCACTTCCTTCGCGAATTTTCTGCAGGAGGACTCCTGTCCTACTGCACGATGATGGATCTCGTGCGGACGTCCTCGCCGGCGATGAGGGTGACGATGTAGTGGCCGCTCGGGAGACCGCTGCCGTCGAATGCCACGCGGTGCATGCCGGAGGGCATGTTTGCATCCGTCAGTACAGCCACCTCGTCTCCGAGCACATTGGAGACGCGGAGCAGTACGTGCCTGTCGTCCGGGATGAAGTACGAGATACTCGTCGATGTGCGGAACGGGTTCGGCGCATTGGGATAGAGCGTCGTGGTGCGCGGGGTGCCGAGGTAGCGGCTGCCGCCGTCTTCGCAGAAATTCAGCAGGGTAAAGCGGCCCGCTTCGAACGTAATCTCCTCCCGCTTCAGACGCGAGAACTCGAATCCCGTCCCGATGCCGAGCTCCGTCGCTCCGCTGTTGCCGAGCATGACGAGGAATTCCACCTCGGCGACCGTCCCGCTCTGCGCGGCAAAGGTTCCGCCCTCCGCCGTCAGCGAAAGGATGCCCAGGCTGTGGTCGTAGTCCACCGTGAGGTTCATCGTTTCCGAGAGCGTTCCTTCGGTGCGCACGGCCTGCGGGTAGAGCATCGTGGGATTGAAGGTCACTTCGCCCATCCAGGTGGTGACGTTTTCGCCTGCGAGGTTTGTGAGGAGTTCGATCGGCACGGTGACGATCTCATCCAGCTCTCCGCTGAATGCGCCTATCCGCATGCCGATAGGCAGGGGCTCCTGCTCCAATCCGCGGCCCGTGAGGGGAATAAACTGCTGCGACGGACAGGGTGCATCGAAATGCAGCATGAGGTCGTCGCCCGTATCGCCTAACTGAGCGGGCGTGAAGGCAACTTGCAGCGTCACCTCTCCGCCCGGCGGAATCGGCGTTCCGAACGCAGGCGCAGCGGACATCACGGTGAACTCGGCCCCGCTGAAATCTGCATCGCCCAGCTCAATGGGTTTCGGGGTGTTGTTCCGCAGTGTGATTGCGACGGTTTTCGTTTCGTACACGGCGACCGCCTCGCCCAGATCCGCAGAGCTGATGAGCGTCAGTTCGGGCACGTAGCTGTTGCCTGCGATCGGCGAGGAGACGGTGTAGGTCATGCCTTCGTAGGTGAACTCCGTCACGCATGCGGCGGTGTAGGTGCGTACGGACGCTTCCGGCGTGAAGAGTAGTTCGATGGTGTAATCGCTTTGCGTAACAACGACCACCGGCGGCGCAGCCGGATCGATGACCTGGAACAATGCCGCGTCCGGGCCTTCTATACGCACATCCGTAATGGTGGCGTTATCGGGCAGGCCGTTGACGAACAGCGTGAATGCCTGCCTGCGCTCGCAGGAAGCGACGTCGATCATCGTCAGTGCGGCCAGCGATACGCCGCTGCCTTCGACGAGGGCGGTGAAGTTGAACATCGTCGTATCCGTGCAGCGGCCCGAGGATATGAACGGCACTCCCTCATCCACCTGTCCCGGAATGACCGGCACGTAGATCACATCCACGCTGCGGGTTTCGCCCGGCTGGATGGTGATGGGGAAGGGCGGCGAGGTGCGCATGCCCTGCGGCAGCTCGGGCGGATCGTAGGTGATGGGGAGCTGGTTTGCGTTTGTAAGCTGAATCGTGCGCTGCGCCACAAATCCTGCCGGGATCGGGCCGAAGTCCAGCGAGACGGACGCAGGTCCGCCGAGCGAGAGGGCATGCCCGGTGAGATCGAGCGCGACGTTCGGCTGGGCCGGGCTGTTCGTTGCGATAACGAGCTGCGCTGTGAGCGCACCGCTGCTTCCCTTCGGCGGGGAGAACCGCACACGGATCTGCCGCGCACCCTGGCCGAGCAGAGGTTCGCCCGGCGTCACGGGGTCTACTATTATATAGGCCGCCGCGCCAGGACCTTGAATAACGCTCGACTGCAGTTCGATATCATCCGGGCTGAGATTGCGGAGCGTGGCGACGAGCACCTGCTCTTCGCAATGCACGAGCGTATCGAACGCATGCGCGCCGGGCTCGAAGACGAGCAGTTCTGCATTTACCGATCCCGTTACCGAGACAATGATGGTATCCCGGCAGGGCGTATCGAACGCAATGCTGCACGCGGCGGTGAAGACATCGTCCGACGTCGGCGAGAACACCACAGGGATGGTTTCCGAACCCACAGCGGGCACGCCGAGCGGGAAGGCCGCGGGCGACGTGAACACCGGATCGTCGAAGGTGACGCTTTCGATCTGCGAGAAGATCGCGGTATTGTTGATGACGGTGAACTGCCGCTGCTCGCTGCCGCCGACGGGCACACCGCTAAAGCTCAGAATAGACGGCGTTGCCTGGATATCCGCATCCGAATACACGGCGTTGAGCGCGATGGGGTAGCGCGTGCCGCAGGTGGTTTCGCGAAGCACGAGCGTATCGCGCCAGATACCGAATACACGCCCTTTGAATTCCAGCGTTACGATGCCGGTATCGCCGCGCTGCGCGATGTACGGTCCCGGGAAGACGACGCCGAACGGGTACGCGACGTCTTCATCGATCTCGAACTCCACATCCACCGTGCCGTTGTTGACGATCCTGAGTTCCAGCGAGCTGCTCCGCGATGGGCATCTGGCTATCGTGCCGAAGTCCAGCTCGAGCGGAACATTGATGTTCATATCCTCGCGGATGGCGCGAAGCTGCACGGGGATCTGCTGATTGTTCGGGTCGTCGGTGTAGAGGCGGAGGACGGCGTCTTGCATGCCGGTGAAGTTCGCCTGCGCGCATACGACGATCTCGGCTTCTTCGCCCTGTGCAAGGGCAATCGGCAGCGGGGGGCTCGCCGTGAAATCCAGAACCGCATTCAGCGGGTCCATCTCGATGGTGCTGATCGTGTAGGTGTTCGGCGAGGAGTTCGTGACGCGAATCGTATCGCACATCGCATCGGTTCCGCAGGGCGGCATGGGGAATTCCAGCAGCGTCTTATCCACCGCCAGTCCTTCCGTTATGCCCGATCCGCGCATATCGATGCACTTCACGATCCGGCAGGGACTGCTGATATGCAGGCAGACCATTCCGTTCAATTGCCCCTCGGCTGCGGGGGAGTATTCCAGCGTCATTGCAAGGCGCTGGGCGGGATTCACCGTCTGCGGCAGCGCGGGTCCGGCAATTTTCTGCACCGTACCGAAGGCATCCGTGAACGATATACTGTCGATCGTGACGGGCTTGCTTTCGGTGTTCAGGATTTCCAGCAGGCGGCTGGAGGACGCGCCGAGAATGACGGGACCGAAATCCACCGACGGCGGGATAAACGCCACGAGCGAACCCGAGGCCTCCCCGCGCAGAGTGACGGTTTTCACCAGGCTGCACGGCTGGGAGAATACCGACAGGGTCCCGGTTTTGCTGCCGGCTTCCGAAGCGTTGAACGTCACGTTCACCTTGATCTCTTCGCCCGGATTGAGGAGGCGCGGCACGGAGACAGGCGCAGCGGTAAAGCCGCCGTCCGGGGCGGTGAAGGACACCTGCAGGATCTGTATCTGGCGCGGGCTGTTGTTCCGGATCGTCAGCTCCCGCGATACGGACTTGCCGAGGCATGCGGAAAGCACGCTCGCAGTATCCCCTATAATAGTAAAGCTCGCGACCTCGCGGTTCGCCTGCAGTCCGACGCGGCTTTCGTTGCCAGCCTGATCGTCGTTATGCTGAATCACCAGCGTGGCGTCGCTCTGCCCGTCGAGAGGGGAGTTGTATTCGACGATGATCATACCGGTCGCGCCGGGCTGGATGGTGTAGGGCGTCCCCGGACCGATCACGGAGAAGTGATCCTTATCGGGGCCTTCAATCGCGAGGGACGATATCTGCAGCGGACCCGAACCGTTGTTCGCGACCTCGAGCGTATCGAGTATCGGCGACTCGCAGCGCTGCAGTCCGATGTACTTCTGGCTCGTGACGACAATCCGCGCTGGGGCAGAGCTCGACGCCAGCACGTCGATGCAGGTACTGCCGTCGCACGGGAGATCCCAGTCCACGCAAAGCTCTGTGGCGATGCTGCCCTCTGCCGTGGGCGTGTACTCTATCTGCAGCACGAGGCTGTCGTTCGCGGCCATGGTGTACGGGAAGGCCGGCAGACCGAGCAGGGCGAGTTCGGGCGCACCGGGTCGCAGCGCACCGGACGTCAGCCGGGCGGTGGTAAACGTCTTGTTGTAGATCGTCACTTCCGCCGAGCCGGTGGAGCCGACAGGCACAGGGCCTATCACCGCAAGCGTCGATGGCGCGACGGTAATCTCGGAACTCACCGCGTTTCCGTGGAAGACGATCTCGACCGTATCGAGGCAGGGACCGAGGATGAAGCGGTAGCGCGCGGATACAAATCGCGGATCGCCGTCCAGCGGAGCGAAGCGCATCCGGTAGTTTTGCGTCCCGCCGGGAGGCACCGGCCCGAAGCCGCCCACGTGCGGATCGGGGAAGAGATCGTTGCCGCTCACCAGCTCGCGCCGCAGAATCTGCGATGCCACCGTGCCGGTATTCGTCAGCGGGATGCTGATCTCCACCGCCTGCCCTATGCATGCATCGCCGAAGTCGATAGGTCCGGGCGGGAAGTTGAATGCGGAGCTGTTCACCTCGCCGCTGAAGCTCACAACGGTCGTATCGGGGCAGGAGCCGCTGCCCGAGATGAAGTAGTAGGTTCCGCTCCGTGCGCCTGCGCCCGTGGGCGTATGGCGGAACACGAAGTCCGTCTGCCCGGTGATCGTGGTGCCGGGCGCGGGGCTTTGCACCTGCACGCCGTCGTTGCCGCTTGCATGAACAAACGCGAGGAAGACAGGGTACGGCGGCCCGGAGACATTGCCGGTGATGGTCTGTTCGTCGCTATCCTTCAGGCAAATCTGCGAGAAGGAGAGCGAGGTGCCCGCCAGTGTGATGACGGGCTTGATGCGCTCTCCGGTAATCGCGACGGACCACGTGGGATCGTCGGGATCGTTGCTGGCGATGTTCATCCGCGTATTGCCGGGAAGCTGGCCGCTGAAGCCCTGCGGCGGGCTCCACCGCACGGTGATATCCTGATTGCCGCCTGCGGGGATCGTGATCGGCAGCGCAGATTGCAGCGAGAGAGCCGCGTTGGTGAACGTAATCTCGCCCGGATCGATGACGAGATCCGCGGTGCCGGAATTGCGTATGGTGTAGGTGACGTCCTTGTTGCTCTCGCAGCCCATCGAGCCGAAATCCAGATCGGCAGCGCTGCTGCTGATATCCGGTGCGGCGTTGTTCGCCTCCCACCTGATGATCCACCCCGATGTTGAGCCGACGTTCAGCGCCCCGCCCGAGGCATAGCCGATATCTTCGATAGGGAAGTCCATCTTCGTGACCGCGCCCGCAAGTCCGACGGAAGGTATCGCCGAATGCGAGTTCCAGTTCTGCCCGGCGTTCGTGGTGTAGTAAATCGTGTTGAACGCGTTCGCAACCCAGCCCTTCGCCGCGGTAAAGAAATACAGCCCGTTGAAGAAGTACGGACCGCTGCTGTTCGGCACGTTCATATCGCTCCACCCGGAGCCCCCGTTGGTCGTCCGGAGCACGTTGCCTTCGAGGAGGACGTTCCCGCCGGAGACGAACGCAGTGGAGGCGCTCAGGGCCTGCACATCCGCGAGCTGCTGACCAGTCGGGTTATGGGGCGCAATGCTCAGGGTCGTCCAGGTGCTGGGCGGGGTGAACTTCAGCACGGTGTTGAACTGTCCCGCCGCGTACCACGAGCCGCCCGCACTGCCGACGCCGTAGAGCGTTGCCGTCGTGCCGGTGCTTTGCGATGTCCAGTTTGCGCCGCCGTTCGTTGTGTAGAACGCCACGCCGTCGTCGCCGACGACGAGTCCGGTATTCGCATCGGCGAAGTGCATGCCGAACAGCGATTTCGATACCCCGATGCCGTTGGTTTGCTGTGTCCAGGTTGCGCCATCGTCGGTGCTTTTGTAGACCTTCGAGTTATTGCCGCAGACGTAGGCGGTGGATGAGCCGGGGAAGGCCGCCGCTTCGTACCAATTGTTGAAGCTGCCAGGGATGGCGGGTGTGAAGGCGTTCGGGTTGACGGTCTGCCAGGTGGGGTTGCCCTGTACCTTCCGGTAGACCCCCGAGAAGCCGCTGCCGAGATCGACCGCGCCGGTGGCGATCCCTGCGCCGGTATCCTTCATGGCGATGCTCCAGAAACCCGGTGCGCCGGACGGCGTGGGCTGCTGAGTCCAACTGCCGGATTGCGCGAAGGCGGACGGTGCACAGAGCGCGCACAACACGCCCAGCGCGGCTGCGATAGCAAGACTCAAACACATTCGTTTCATGACGCTCTCCGGCAAAACGTTGCAGTGGGACACAGTGGCGGTAAAATAGAGAGAATATCGCCATGCTTCAATAGAGAGGCGGTTACGTTGGTGTTGCGAAATGATGAGGCGGAAGAGAGTGATGCTTCCGAGTCCGCTGTGGCGGAAGAGAATGATGAGTGATGAAAGATGAGTGATGCTTCCGAGTCCGCCGTGGCGGAAGTGATGCTACCTATTAGCCCCGTAGGGGCGACCGGCGTGTAGTAATTTCCACCCATCACACATTTGCTTGATGCCGATGCACCCGTCCCTGGGACGCGTGCATCGGCTAGCGGGCTTATTCTATTGCGATGATTCTACAAACGGGACGCCCCTCTGGGGCTTGAAGAAGATGGCAGCGCTCGGGATAGCTTCGGTTTAGGTCACTCCTCT
>PABJ01000041.1 GCA_002699105.1 Ectothiorhodospiraceae bacterium
TCACAGCAGATATGGAAAAGCTACGTTCTGCGGTGCGAATCCTGTACGATGACAGCCAAAATATCGTACAGAGACTGAATACGTTGGTACCGCTCGATGGGCAAAACTATGTCCCAGGATTACACAAGGCTGTTCTCACACCACTCCTTCTTATAAGGTATCCAAACGAATATGGCGTATGGAACAATATCTCTGAAGGAGCCATGAGGGATCTAGATATCTGGCCAGAATTTGAGAGAAAAACACCGTTCGGGGATAAGTACATTGCTATCAATGATGTAATGAACAACGTCGCCCGTCAACTTGAAATGGATCTCTGGACACTAGACTCCTTGTGGTGGTGGTGGCTGGGATACCTGGAAGAAACGGCTGCAGATGGTAGCAGCGTATCAGCTCCAAGCTCTGATTCGCCAGGGTTTGGCCTCGAAAGGCATCTCCAATACTTCATCCGAGATAATTGGGACAGCATCTCATTTCTCAACGACTGGGTAATGTTCGATGAGGATGGTGATCCAGACAAAGGTTTTGAGTATCCAACCGATATTGGGCGAATCGATATCCTTGCAAAGCATCGTACTGAGCCTCGTTTCTTAGTCATCGAGTTGAAACGATTACAGGGGACTGATGATACCTTAGGCCAGATTCAGAGATATATGGGTTGGGTGAAGAAAGAAGTCGCTTCTTCCGATGAAACTGTAGAAGGGGTGATTGTAGCAAGGGAAAGTGATGAGAAACTCAGGTATGCACTCGAAGTGTCACAAAGCATTCGCTTCATTCGATACGAAGTTGATTTCCGCCTACTTGAGGAAAAACCATAATAATAAAACCCCGGCTGATTGCCGGGGTGATGTGTAAACTACTTTGTCTTCGTCTTCGACTTTGCCGCCTGCGTCTTCTTGGTGTCGGCCTGTTTCTTGGCCTTTTCCTTATCCTTCTTACCACCTTTGTCGCCCATGATGTAGCTCCGATATAAGTGATTGGATCAGTTCCACAGGGCGTTGACGTACCGGATTGCGTGGGGTCGCCGGCGGGCAAGCTTCTATGAAGGACATGCGGCGCAACGGCTGAGCGCAACGAATTCCTGTGACGTTTCACGCTCGGGATATTTCGCGCAATACTACGCTATCGCGAGATAACTAGCAATACCCCTCCGGCCTTTTGGAAAAAAAATGACGCGAGACGATCGGAGATAGCGGTTGGGTCGTCCCTACAGCTCCTTCTTCAAGTACTGCCCCGTGTAGCTCGTCTTCATTTTGATGACATCCTCGGGCGTTCCCTCCCCGACAATCTCTCCGCCGGCATCGCCGCCCTCGGGACCGATGTCGATAATCCAATCAGCGGTTTTGATGACATCGAGGTTATGTTCGATGACGATGACGGTATTCCCTTTATCCACGAGCTTGCCGAGCACATCCAGCAGCATGCGGATATCCTCAAAATGGAGTCCGGTTGTCGGCTCATCGAGGATGTAGAGCGTATTCCCGGTGCCTACCTTGCTGAGCTCCGTGGCGAGTTTCACGCGTTGGGCTTCGCCGCCTGATAGGGTTGTTGCCTGTTGACCGAGACGGATATACCCGAGCCCGACATCATACAGAGTATCGATTTTTCGTTTGATGCGAGGAATCTCGCTGAAGAATTCCCGCGCCTCTTCGACGGACATCTCCAACACATCCGATATCGATTTGTGGTGGTACTTCACTTCCAGGGTCTCCCGATTGTACCGCTTGCCCTTGCATACCTCACACTGGACGTACACGTCGGGGAGGAAGTTCATCTCGATCTTTTTCAGTCCGTCACCCTTGCATGCCTCGCATCTGCCGCCTTCCACATTGAAGCTAAACCTCCCGGCGCTGTAGCCACGAATTTTGGCCTCGGGCAGACTCGTGAAGAGATCGCGTATGTAGGTGAACAGTCCGGTATACGTTGCAGGATTTGAGCGGGGTGTCCTGCCGATCGGCGCCTGGTCGATGTCGATCACTTTATCGATGTGTTCGATACCCTCGATCGATTTGAACGGCAGCGTCTGCATCAGCGATTTATAGAAATGCTTCGATAGTATCGGATAGAGGGTCTGGTTAATCAGGCTCGATTTGCCGGATCCGCTGACGCCTGTGACGCAGGTAAATGTGCCAAGCGGGATGTCCAGCCTTACATCTTTCAAGTTATGTCCGGTCGCCCCGATAACGGAGAGCATCTTGCCGTTGCCTGATCTGCGTTCGGCAGGTGTTGGTATCTCCCGCTCGCCGCGGAGATGCATCGCGGTTAGTGAACCATTTTGCCCGAAATCGTGCAGAATTTGCTCGGCTTGCGTTTGCGTAGCAGAGCCGTTCTTCTTTGCCTTTTTGGGCTTTCCGTTTTTCCTGATCGCATCAAGTCCGCCCTCGGCTACCACTGCGCCTCCGTATTCTCCTGCTCCGGGACCGAGATCGACGATATGGTCTGCGCTCTCAATCATCTCCTTGTCGTGTTCCACGACGATGACAGAGTTTCCAAGATCACGGAGTTGCTTCAGGGAATGGATAAGCTTCGTGTTATCGCGTTGATGAAGGCCGATGGAGGGTTCATCGAGTACATAGAGTACGCCTGTAAGCTGGGTCCCAATCTGCGTTGCGAGGCGAATGCGCTGCGCCTCTCCGCCGGAGAGCGACCTTGCCGAGCGGTCGAGTGTCAGGTAGTTCAAGCCGACGATGTTAAGAAACTCCAATCGTGCGTTGATCTCCTTGATAATCTGGGTCCCGATCTCCTGCTGGCGGGCAGTGAGATTCAGGGAAGCGAACTCTTCAAGCGCTTTATCGATGCTGAGCGACACGATGTCTGCAATGCTGCGGTCGTCGATAAGGACGGAGAGAGATTGTTCGTTGAGTCTTCCTCCGGCGCATGTTGTGCACGCGTGCGTCGTCATGAACGATTCGGCCCACTCGCGGATGCTGTTGGAGGTCGTATTCTCGTAGTACTGGTCAAGACTCGGGATTACGCCCGAGATGGTATGATGATACCTTGAGACCCGGCCATCGGGATGGGTATAGCTGATATCGTACTTTTCCTTTCCACTCCCGTGCAGAAGCGTCTCCATAGCTTCCTCCGAGAGATCGCAGAGCGGAGTATCGAAGTCGAAATCATACGCATCTGCGACGGCTTTTACCTGCGCCCACCACCAGGTGCGACGCGGTTTGCCGAGCGGCACTACCCCTTCTTCGTTCAACGATTTCATAATGTCCGGTATGATCAGATCGATATCGAAGTCGCGTTTCTCGCCGAGACCGTCGCACGATTTGCATGCGCCGTAAGGTGAATTGAAGGAGAAGGAATTCGGTGCAAGCTCTTCGTAGCTGGTTCCGCAGGTGGGACAGGCATTCTTCTGGCTCATGAGCATGTCGTTCCCATCGGCCTCGATAATGACGACGCCCTCACCGAACTTCAACGCAATCTCGAGTGAGTCGGTCAAGCGCGATCGCCCTTCGGGATTAACCACCAGACGGTCCACAACGATCTCAATGTCATGAATCTTATAGCGGTCGACTTTCATGCCGTCTTCGATTTCCCGGATTTCTCCGTCCACGCGGACTTTTGTGAAGCCGTCCTTCGCTATCTCTTCGAACAGCTCCCGGTAATGGCCTTTCCTGCCACGGACGACAGGAGCCATGATGATGACGCGTATTCCGTCGTCGAGATCGAGGATGCGGTCGACCATCAGATCGAGGCTTTGCCGCTGTACGGGTGTTCCGTCTTTCGGGCAGTGCTGTACACCAGCACGCGCGAAAAGCAGCCGGAGGTAGTCATATATCTCGGTGACTGTACCCACGGTTGAGCGCGGACTCCGGCTGACGGTTTTTTGCTCAATAGAAATAGCCGGGGAGAGGCCTTCGATATGATCGACATCGGGGCGTTCCATGGAACCGAGGAACTGGCGGGCGTATGCGCTTAAGCTTTCGACATAGCGCCGCTGGCCCTCGGCATAGATGGTATCGAATGCCAATGAGGATTTCCCCGAGCCCGAGAGCCCGGTGATGACGATGAGTTTGTATCGCGGCAGATCGAGATCGACATCCTTGAGGTTATGCTCCCTCGCACCGCGTATCGTTATAAAGTCGCTTTCCATTCGTTCGTGCGTCGGCAAAGTTGGGCGGGATCTTACAAGCGGGCATTCCCCCCGGAGCGCCCAATCTCAATAATAGGTAATTCGTGGATACTACAATAATAACAGCGCACGCGCTTTTATCGTTTACGAATAATGCCGATATTTGAGTGTTATGACTGCGTAATTCCCATACAACAGCAATTTTGCTGCTATCCCGGAAGTCCTTTCTGGGATCATGTCTCCCTGTTCGACAAAGTTCAATACTTACGGCATATCTATGCCATGCATACAAATAGGAGATACCATGGGTATTACCGAAATCGGGAAGTTTACTTCCCGGCCCCCGCTTTTTGAACCGGGAACGGACGCAATGTGGTCCGATCCCCACATCTCTCAGCAATTACTGCAGGTCCATCTCGATCCCAATACCGATTTAGCAAGCCGAAAACGGAACGAGATCGAACGTACTGCTGGTTGGATACTTGCGCAGCGGTCTGATAAAACCATGAACATGCTTGACCTTGGATGCGGTCCCGGACTCTATACGCAGCGATATGCGAATGAAGGACATACCGTAACCGGCGTCGATATATCGAAAAGCTCGATCGAATACGCAAGACGAAGCACAGGACAATCTGCGAAACCGATCGAGTACATCAATGCGGATTACCTCCAGCTCGAACTTCCAAAAAACCGCTATGATTTGATCACGATGATCTATGCAGACTTTGGAGTGTTGTCTCCGGCTGAAAGAGAAATGCTGCTCGCCAAAGTCCGGTCGGCACTTCGCGCAGACGGCCTGTTTATTTTCGATGCATTAAACGGCGGAGACCCTGCCTGCCGTAAAGAGCAATCGGACTGGCATTATGCAGAATCTGGCTTCTGGTCAGATATCCCGCACCTGGCATTTTCCCAGACATTCCACTATTCCGAAGAAGATGTGCTGCTTCATCAGCATCTTGTAAAGACCGATGAGGGCCTCCGACTCTATCGCTTTTGGAACGAATTCTTCACGCACGAAAAATTACTCAGCTTGCTTCAATCTGCTGGATTCAAGAGCATCTCCTTTCATGAGGATGTGCTCAAAGAGGAAGGTGCTTGGAGCGGTAAGAATGTGACCTTTTGCGTAGCCGGAATCTAGGTCCTAGAGTGAACCTCCCGGATGGGTGTGATCCGCTCATCCGGGACTGCTCGCTCAATCCGCATGTGGCTATCCTCCGTTATCCATTGCAATCGATCCGGCCAGCGTAGCGATCTTGCCATGGATACCCCCAAATGATCCATTGCTCATAACAGCGAGGACATCTCCTACTTGAAGCCGACTTTCTATAAACGAAATAATTTCGTCTACATCAGGAATATGTGCTGCCAGGATACCGTCCTGCTCCAAACTGGATGCTACAGCCTCTGGATCAAGCCGTTGCTCATCGCTGTAGCGTTCGGGTCGGTTGATCGGACCGATGATAGCAACATCTGCATGCGCAAGGGCATCGTGCAGGTCTTGTTGCAGGAGGTTGCGAGTCGAAGTATTGCTGCGCGGTTCGAAGATAGCCCATAGTCTCCGCCCGGGATAGCGCAACCGCAGGGCGGTAAGCGTCTCTCGAATAGCAGTAGGATGATGTGCGAAATCGTCTATCACGGTCACAGCTCCATCGTGAACGATATCCATTCTTCGTTTCACTCCCCGGAACGCACGCAAACCGTCACGAATGGTCTGGACGGGAATTCCGTGATGCACCGCCACAGCAATTGCCGCCATGGCATTGCGTACATGAAACGCACCCGCAAATGGATAGACGAATTCACCCAGCGCATTCCCTGAGCGTGTGAGCTGGAATCGGGAGCCGTCCTCGCTGTATCTCGTATTCAGGGCCAACCAATCGTTGCGCTCTCCAAACCCGAATGTTTCTATATTCGTGTGAGCTCCGGCTGAGACCTCCACAGCGCTGGTATCATCGCCGCTGACAAGCAGCAAGCCGTTACCGGGGATGAGATTGACGAGTTGGCGGAAGCTCTGTTTCACGCTATTGAGATCGCGGAAAATATCGGCGTGATCGAATTCGATATTGTTGATAACCGTAGTGTGGGGAGCGTAGTGAACGAACTTCGAGCGTTTGTCGAAAAACGCTGTATCGTATTCATCGCCCTCGACGATGAACATGCTGCCCTTTCCGGTACGACAGGCCTCACGGAGATCCTTCGGTACACCGCCGATCATGAAGCCTGGACTTTCTCCAGCGAATTCGAACAGCCAAGCCACGAGAGATGTGGTGGACGTCTTTCCGTGCGTTCCGGCTACAACTATCGAAGTGCGATCCGCGATAAAGTACTCCCGTATCAATGCTGGCAACGACATGAACGGGATACGGGAGTTGAGGACATGCTCTACTTCGGGATTCCCCCTGCTCATCGCATTTCCAATTACGACGAGGTCGGGCGGCGGTTCCAGGTTGCTAGTTGAAAACCCCTTCCGGCAGGTAATGCCGTTGGTCTCGAGATACGTGCTCATTGGCGGGTACACACCTTCGTCCGAACCGTCGATCTCATACCCGGCCTGCTTCAATGCGACAGCTGCACCGGCCATCGCTGTGCCGCAAAGCCCTATAAAATACAGACGTTTTTTCATCCCGGTAACATACAAAATTGCGTTCTGAATGCGCCAGCATACGCCATTGCAGATTTCGTTTCCCGGATGTAGATTCGCGCAGTACCTATTCGCCTGGAAGTGCAAATGGAAGATCGCCTTATGGCTGCTCCAATCAGCGATACACTGGAAAGTATCGCCAAGAGCCTTGAAGAGCGCGGTTGGTCAGTAACCGACGCGCTGCTTCATAGGGATAGCATTGACTTGCTTGCTGCAGAACTACTTTCATTGTGGGAGGCCGATGCGTTCCGCGAAGCACGGGTCGGAGCAGGTGAAGCAGAGGTACGGAGGGAGGATATCCGCAGCAACAGCCTGCGATGGCTGAGCCCTGAATCACCGACGCTTACGCAGCGGCCATATTTCGAAGTCATGGAACGGCTCCGTCTCGCATTGAATCAACGGCTCTTCCTCGGTTTGCTCGAACTCGAATGTCATTACGCTGTTTATAAGCCCGGTGAATTCTATGAGCGTCACCTGGATAGTCACGAGCATTCCGATGCGCGTGTGGTGAGCACCACGCTGTATCTCAACGACAATTGGCAAGAACGCGATGGAGGGCACATCCGCCTCTATACAGGCAGTGAAACGATCGATATACTTCCAACCGTCGGCACGATGGCGATCTTCCTGAGCGAGAAGATACCGCATGAAGTTCTGCCGGCTACGCGCAACCGGTTGAGTCTTACCGGCTGGTTTCGGAGACGATCCTTCACGCGCATCTATCCCTAACCGGTTGTCTGGGTTTCGCTGAGTCCGTATACTTCTGATAATCCCAGACATAATTGCAGAGAGGCTTCCATGCGGATACCTAGCGCATATACCATCCTCGCGGTTCTCTTGCTCGTTTCCGCCTGCCAGCAGAACGGCAGCGATGACTCCGATACAGACCTCCCCGATACGACAGCTATTCCCATCGACGATGGGCAGACGAGGATCGACCCGGTCAACTTACCGGATTCTGTGAAGAGCACGTTCCGCAGACACTATCCCGGCAAAATGCCCGATAGCGCCTGGGTTGCTATCGAAGACAGCATGCTCATCTACGAAGTGCACTACGTGGATGATTCGGCACGCTATATCATTATGAAGATAGAATACAACGGGTCGACCGTGCTGCATTCGGAACCGGTACCGAGCGATAGCCTCAGTTCGCGGGCGAAGGATTCGCTTCGAGCAAGCCACCCGGACGGGCGAATCGACAGCGTGCGACGCATCAAAGAGCGAGTGTGGCTGCCACCGGACGGATGGCACGAGATTTCGGAATACGAAGTTTGGATCAGGCTTCCGGATGGCACTGTGCGGAAGACGAGGCTGGATAAGTATGGAAGAAAAGTGTCTGACGGGCTGCTGCCGCCGTTTTGATTCGTTCGAGAATCCGAACCGTGTTGATACTAAAATGAATAGGGCGCCCGCAGGTGCCCTTTTTATTGGACTGGGTCCGATGAATTACTTCATCAAACGTGCCCGCACTTTTTCACTTTGCGTATTGGTGTCTAAGAAAGAGGTTCTGAAGGCTCAATTAGCCCCTTCGGGAATTTTCCTGTCTGTACATATGTTGTACCTACATAAATTATTCGAATTACGTTACTTCATATAGAGGAGAGGCCTCATGGCTGAGAAAAAGAGAATTGCAGTATTAGGCGCAACCGGCGCACAAGGCGGCGGACTGGCAAACGCGATATTGAATGATCCCAACAGTGAGTTTACGTTGCGGGCCATCACCCGCGATCCGAGCAAGGATTCGGCGAAAGCACTTGCAGAGCGCGGTGCAGAAGTGGTTCAGGGCGATCTTGATAACCTCGATAGCCTTAAAGCCGCATTTGCTGGCTGCTACGGGGTATTTGGTCTCACGAACTACTGGGAGTTTATGGATCCCGAACGTGAAAGGACACAGGCAAACAACATCGCCGAAGCAGCAAAGGATGCCGGCGTGAGTCACGTAATCTGGTCCACATTTGAAGACACGCGCCGCTGGGTTCCGCTCGCAAACGATTCCATGCCGACACTCATGGAGAAGTACAAGGTTCCGCATTTCGATGCGAAAGCCGAGGCCGATGCTCACTTTAAAGAGCTCGGTGTGCCGACAACGTTTCTCTACACATCCTTCTACTGGGATAACTTCATTTACTTCGGTATGGGACCGAAAAAGAGCGAAGATGGCAAGTATGCCATCACACTCCCGATGGGAGACAAGAAACTTCCTGGCATTTCCGCAGACGATATCGGCAAGGCTGCTTACGGCATCTTCAAAGAAGGCGACAAGTATATCGGAGAGACTGTGGGTGTGGCAGGTGAGCATCTTACAGGCACCGAAATGGCGCAGAAGCTCGGCAATGCACTAAATCTTGAGGTCGGCTATAATGCAGTTCCGGCAGATGTTTTCCGCAGCTTTGGATTCCCTGGCGCCGACGATATGGGCAACATGTTCCAGTTCAAGGCGGAGTTCAACGGCGATTACACAGGTGCGCGGCCCGTTGACCGCACAAACGAACTCACAGGCGGTAAGCTGAAGTCGCTCGACGATTGGCTTGCAGAAAACGCGAAACGCATTCCGCTCGAATAACCCCGAGAGGTATGTTCCCACAACACCACGGCGCGGTATTGGTCCGCGCCGTTTTTGTTTCTAAGCGTTGGGGTGAGTAACATATCGGCGAGTCCATCGTACCCCAAGTCAATATCTGAAGGAATTAAACCGTGATCAGGAGCTTTATCCTTCAAGCCCCTTGCCATAGCTACAGGAAAACGTCAATTGAAAGCGATTATTTGCAAAGCATACGGCTCTCCCGAAAACCTGCAATTCCGGGAAGTTGATACGCCACAGCCGAAACCCAACGAAGTCCTCGTCCGAGTACACAATGCAGCAGTGAACGCAGGCGATTGGCATATCATTCGTGCCGAGCCGTTTATGGTTCGATTCATGGCAGGGTTATTCAAACCCAAGTATCCGATCCTCGGCTCTGCGATTGCGGGGACTGTGGAAGCGGCAGGCTCTGATGTATCGGAATTTAAGGTTGGCGATAAGGTATACGGAGATCTTTCGGATGCAGGTTTCGGTGCATTCGCTGAATACGTCAGCACTCCTGCAGCGGCGCTCGCTGCAATGCCGGAGTCGCTTTCCTTTGCTGAAGCCGCCGCATTACCCGTCGCTGCAACGACGGCTCACATGGCGCTAAAACATGAGGCGAAGCTCCAGGCTGGGGAGCACGTTTTGATAAACGGCGCCTCCGGAGGCGTAGGGTCATTTTCCGTTCAGATTGCGAAGGCACTCGGTGCAGAGGTGACGGCTGTTTGCAGTTCAAGAAAGATCGAGATGGTGAAAGCACTGGGGGCAGATCATGTCATCGATTACACGAAAGAGGATTTCACCGAAAGCGGCCAGCAGTACGATGTGATCCATGCAGCGAATGGATATCATCCGCTCGCACATTATAAGCGCGCTTTAACGCCGACAGGGAGATATATTATGACCGGAGGCGCGAATAAACAGCTCTTCGAGGCGATGATTCGCGGGCCATGGCTTTCCGAAAAGAATGGCCGTCAGCTCCGAATGGCCCTCAATACTGCGAATCGGGACGACCTACTGCTCCTGAATGCACTGGCAGATGAAGGGAAACTGAAGCCTGCAATCGACCGGCATTTCCCCCTCGAAGAGACTCCCCAAGCGATACGGTACCTGGAGGAAGGAAAAGCCGAAGGTAAAGTAATAGTCGATATAGTCGGTGGAGCATAGAATTCCCGCATGAAAGTTATCGTGCATGAAAAGTTCGGGCCACCCGATGTATTGCAGCTTGTGGAGCGCGAGACGCCGGTGCCCGCAAGCAATGAGATACTGATTCGCAACTACGCGACAACGGTAGAACTTGAGGATCCGATGTTCCGTAAGCGCCCCGGTTTCAATGGCATATTCAAGCCGAAGCATCCAATACCGGGCATGTTCTTTGCCGGCGAGGTTTCAGCAGCCGGCAGCGCCGTCACGCAGTTCAGTACAGGCGATAGAGTGTGGGGTGCCACCGGAATGAAGTTTGGCTGCTGCGCCGAGTATATCACTCTTGCAGAAAGCGGACCTCTGTCTTTGATGCCGTCGAATCTTTCGTATCAGGATGCCGCTGCGCTGCTTAACGGCACTTTGACAGCGCTGCCCTTCCTCGTTGAAAAGGGCAAGATCAAGGAAGGTCAGAAGGTACTCATCAACGGTGCATCCGGCGGTGTGGGAAGTTCTGCCGTTCAGATAGCCAAACACCTCGGTACGACTGTTTCAGGCACTTGCAGCACAAAGAACGTCGAACTCGTGACTTCGCTCGGCGCCGATAATGTCATCGACTACACGAAGGAGGACTTCCTGCAGTCTGGCGGTACCTATGACATCATCTTCGATGTAGCGGCGAAGGAAACGTTTCCTGCGTGCAAGTCAGCGCTGACGGAGTCGGGGGTGTATTTGCGTACAGCCCCCAACATCGGTGTGTTTCTCGGCGGTGTGTTCGGCAGCTCGGGCAAGAAAGCACGATTCACGGCTGCGGGCCTCCGCTCGACGGATAAGAAGCGCGCCGATTTGGTGACTATTACGCAGATGATTGAAGCACACGGCATGAAATCCGCTATCGATGCTGTTTATCCCCTTGCGCAAACCGCCAAAGCACACAGGCACGTTGAAGAAGGCAGGAAGAACGGGGTCGTAGTCATATCCTTGGAGGATCTATAAATGAGAGCAGCCGTTTGGACTGGATATGGCGGACCTGAAGTTGTCGAAGTGCGCAAGGTCGATGTACCGGAACCGCGAGACAGGGAGATACTTGTCCGTGTGCGCGCGGCGGGTGTATCAGCGGGGGATACGGAGATCCGCAGTTTGAAGATACCCCTGGGACTTGGGTTACCGATGCGGTTCTATGCCGGTCTCATCAAGCCGAAACGCATCAGCATACTCGGCAGCGAACTCTCCGGCGATGTGGAAGCTGTCGGGAAGGATGTGACACAGTTCGTACCCGGCGATGCTGTTATAGCAAGCACGAGTACGAATTTTGGGGGACATGCGGAGTATATCTGTTTACCTGAGGCCGGGGTAATTGCGAAGAAGCCCGAGAACATCGGCTACCGGGAAGCGGCTGTTGTTCCGATGGGCGGCATTAACGCCCTGCACTTCATGGAGTTGGCGAAGATAGAGCCAGGGCAGCACGTGATGATATATGGCGGCTCCGGAAGTATCGGGAGTTTTGCGATACAGCTCGCAGTAAAATACGGTGCAACGGTACACGCAGTGGGCGGCCCGGGAAGTTTGGATATCCTCCGCTCGATAGGGGCATCCGAAGTCTACGATTACACGAAGCACGACTTCACTGCAAATGGCGTAATCTACGATGTGATATTTGATGCTGTCGGAAAGCTGCCATTCAGTAAGGCCATGAAAGCGCTGAAGGAGGATGGAACGTTCCTTGACGCTAATCCGACGTGGGGCAAGATATTCCGTGGAAAGGCGGTTTCGGTCTTTTCGAACAAGAAAGTGCTCTACAACCTGGCCGATGAGTCGCCGGATGAACTCCGTCGACTATGCTCATTCATCGAAGAGGGCACTGTTACGCCCGTCATCGATCGTACGTATACGCTCGAAGAAATCCAGGAGGCCCACCGTTATGTGGAACAGCGGCAGAAAATCGGCAACGTGGTTATTAATATGGAGGCGACAGCATGAGGGCAGCAGTATATCATGAATTCGGTCCGCCGGGAGTGCTACAAATCGAGGAGCAGGAAAGGCCATATGTAGACGGCAAAGATATCCTGATACGCATTCGGGCCGCGACCGTTGAACGGGATGATACAGTGTGGCGGGAAATTCAGGGCTATAACGGTGTGCTGAAGCCCAAGAGGAAAATCCTGGGGATGTACTTTGCCGGAGAAGTTGTTGACACAGGTCCTTCTGCCAAACGGTTTCGCGCCAGCGAACAGGTGTTCGGCTATACCGGCAGACGACTCGGTGCGCATGCAGAGTATATCTGTATCTCAGAGAATGAAGCGATTACAAAAGTACCGCCGAGAGTCACCTACCAGGATGCTGCTGCCGTGCTGAACGGCTCGTTGACAGCAATCCCATACCTGCGCGATACTGCGAAGATTAAGAGTGGAGAGCGGGTGCTTGTGTATGGGGCGTCCGGTTCAGTCGGGATCGCTGCCATGCAGATCGGAAAGGCACTCGGCGCGGAAATGACTGGTGCTTGCAGCAAAGCAAATATTGAACTCGTCGAGTCCTTGGGTGCAGGGAAGGTGCTGGATTACGTAAAAGATCAGCTCGGCGATGAGGCGAATCCGTACGATGTTGTGTTTGATACCGTCGGCGAACTCCCCTACAAGGAATGCAGGGATGTTCTGAAGAAACGCGGCTGGTATCTTTCTACGATGAAAACACCCGACGTGGATTCGAGGATGCGCACCAACTCGATTTTTAAAAAGCATCGCGTTATGTGCGTGCATACGCGCGGTCTTTCGAAAAAGAGAATCCTGCAGAACCTGGAGACTGTAACAGATTGGATGGCCGAGGGCAAGCTCAAAGCAATTACCGACCGGAGCTATTCGCTGAGTTATATACAGGAAGCACACCGCTACGTCGAAACCAAAAGGAAGCGCGGTGCGGTGATCATCGAACCGTAGTGTGGGTTCGTATCGCTGAAAAAGCGGACCATTGCAGTTCTCCTCTCTGACCGTCAGTCACAGAGCTACCCACCGGGCTCAATCATGGCGCCCACTTTTACGTTCAACAGCGGCAGAAAACTGGCAAGTTAGAGGTGAAGGTATGAGCCCTACCGTTTGTCCTCGAACATCTGGAGCGCTCTTAGCAAACGCTGGCCTTTTATTTCGGGAGGTTCCCACGCTTCGCGGGAGAGTTCGAGTTGCACCCAGGGTATTTCGCTTGCATGTGTGCGCGTTATCCAGCCTCCTGCAAACGGCACATTCAGCGATGTCTCCTCACCGAACACTTCGCTCAGGCAATCGCAAAGAAGCTGCACCCATTCCGCTGGGCAACTTGTACCGTACACATCCCCAAGGTTGACCTTCGGTCTGCGTTTACCTGTGTCCGGGGCAACAGGTGGACCCACGGCTGCCATTGTATGGCAATCGATACCGAAAATGGGACCTTCGCCGGCATATTTCGTCAGGAGATTGTGGTAGGGACGGTGGTAATCGCGAAGCAGGCTCGCAATCGTTTCGTCTTCCAGCGGCTCACTATATATCGGCACATCCCAGCATGTATGCGTCTTCACCACCCCGTCCTTGCGGATATCATCTTCCGCGCGGTTGAGGTCGACGAATGCGCGCGCGATGTGGCTGGATGCATAGCGCAGCACGTGGGGTTCGAGTTGTGCATAGATTGCGTCAGCTGTAACGTCTGTATCAGCCACGATCTCATCGCGCCGAAGAAGATTCAAGTGTCTCACCTCATGCGGTATGATAATCCCCGCATGCGGTACTGAGATGAGAAACGGCAACCTGCTCATCTCAGGGTCCTTCAGCGCTGCCGTCGCGTCGCGGGTCGGCAACGCCTTCGATGCCGGCTTTCGTCATCCGCACAAGCTGCACACAACCCAGGTAAAAAGAATACGGATCGCGCTCGTCGATGGTGAAGCCGTGCTTTTTCAACAGTTTCGGTATATCGCTCCTCATGCGTGTCGCCTCCAAGGAAACCTTCCCTTCCGGATTGCAGTGCATCCGAGGCGCTTCTACGGCATCCAGTGGCGACGCTCCTTGATCGAGCCTCAGCAACACCTGCAGGATAGCTGATACAATCCTCTCGGAACCTGGCGAACCCAACGCCAGCCAGGGCTTTCCGCGCTTGAAGAGTATCGTCGGCGCAACCGACGCCCATGGGACGGCGTTCGGCCTGAGATAATATGGGTGGGTAATATCTTCGTATTCGAATGCGCTCATGTAGTTGTTGTAGAGAAAGCCCAGCTTTGGCGATGCGGTAAACGAACCGAACACACGCTCTATGGATTGCGTGAGAGTAACAACGTTTCCTTCCTTATCCATCACGGATAGATGTGTGGTTTCGCCCGAGGTTTTCAGACGTTTCTGAATGCGTTTTGCCACGCGGGCTGCATATTCGATATGCGTGATGTCCTCGTCCAGCGCCAACTCCTGCGCAAATAGCGCTGGATCTGATGGCCTGTCGCTGCGGTCGAGGTTGGCTTTGCGGATAACGTGCGCCAGCGCCAGCACGCCTTCCGGCATATCGGGATTGCGCTGCGATTCCGGCAGTTGCTGGAGAATATTCAGTGCTTCTATCAAGGTTCGTCCTGCGCCCGGAGGAGCGAACGTTGCTACTCGGGCCGCGCCGAACTTCCCGGTTATAGGCTTGCGCTCCACCGGCCATGGGATGCGGGCAAGATCGTCGTCGCGGATTAAGCCACCGTTGGCTTCCATGTCTTCGTGTATTGCCTTTGCAATCTCTCCCTGGTAGAACTCCTCCACGCCCGCTTCCGCCAGCCGCTTAAACGTCTCTGCAAGTACCGGCTGTTTGAAGATTGCAGCCACAGGGTAGAGGGATTTTCCGCCCTTCAGAAAGAACTGCGATGCCGAATGCGTTCGCAAATGCTTGAGTTCGCGCTTCAGCAGGAAGTGTTGCAGGTTTGAGATCCGGTACCCTTTCGTTGCTGCCTCTATTGAGGGAGCCAGAGTATCGGCAAACGATTTCGTGCCATACCAGCGAAGGGCATACTCGAGCACAGCGGGCGTACTTGGCACAGTCGAAGCCATGTAGCCGCGCAGTTGTTCATTGCGGTTGAGCACGCCGATCGGGGTTCTGTTTGGCGCACGGGTACCGCCATCAAGGCAAAACGTCCGTTTCGACTCAGCCAGGTGAATGAGCATCATCGTCTGTCCGCCAAGACCCGATGCTGCAGGTTCAACAACTCCCAGAGCAAACGCTGCGGCCACTGCTGCATCTACAGCGTTGCCGCCGTTACGTAGCATTTCTACACCGGCCTGCGTTGCCAGATAGTGCTGCGTGGACACCACGCCTTCGGTCGACGAACCTACACGCTGTGGGAACACCTGCCTGACGTCTGTCGGCTCGTTGATGTCGGGATCTGGAACAGCCTGTGGGGCGAGCTTTACCATGCTTACATCTCCATCGTATGCAGGAGAAATTCTGAAAGAAGCAGTGTCCGCTGGATAAGACTCATTCTCGAAACAGCTTCGCGCGTGGTGTACAAATCCCTGGCTTCCGGTCCAACGCCGCAAAGAACAGGTGTTTCGGCAGGAACCAGCCCGGCAACCGACGGCCATAGGGAAGCTTCAGCCTCGATATGAACATCCCATTCCTTGCCTATTTCTGCAAAGCGGTTGAACAGTGCCTTATTCTCCTTGCGCTCAATAAACGGAGGGCGGTCTGAAACAAGCACGAGATCCCATTGAATCCCTTCATTTGCAAGAATGCTGCGCATTTCGGTTTCGATTTTCTTGGCAGTTGCAGCATTCGGATATGAAACAAGGATTTTTGTGTGCGCTCTGTGGGGCAGGCGAAACGGGTATGCCTCCGTACGAATGTCGATTGCCGAAACGCCCACACGTGCCTTCTTGTTCGTCAGCGATGAGATCTCGTTGAGTTTGTTATACAGAACACGCATAACTTCTAGATCTCTACCCGACTGCCCCAACCGCAGCGACTTCCCTTCAAGAGTCAATTGATACTTGCGCTGCCCTCGCCGTTTCGTAATGACTTTGCCGCCAAGATTCCCAGGTGTAAGGACGATTACATTGGAAGCGCGCTCACATGCCTTAGCAATCATATCGGCGCTTTGCTCACAGTCATTCCCTTCGTCGGCATAGCAAAGTACGCCTGCCCGAAGAAGCCGGAGTTTCTTCACGGATTTCATTGCGCGCAACGCATACTCTACCTGTATCAGAGGGCCCCGCGAGGTGCCGATGCCTTCGCCGTACAACCATTCCGGATCGCGGCGGAAATGCTCCGCACCAAGGCTCGGAGTTACCGGTATATCCGTATGGACAATCAAGAGTGTACCGCCGTCGATTCCTTTCTGAGTTTCCCATGTCCATACATCGCGCGAATCGGTGAGCTCCTTTACGGTTTTCAACCCGACATCGTGCATTATTTGACCGAACTTTGCTGATGCGGCTCTTATTCCCACGGTATCATCGCTGCGGCTGGTGATTCGCGTCCATGCTTCGATGCTTTGCTCCAACTGATCCCGCCTCCCCGAAAGATAGCCGAATAACGCCTGCTTTGGATCGCTGGTCTTTTTCGCGAGGTCCGGCGGGTGTGGCGTACCGAAATACCGCGACGCTGCGACTTCCACTAGCCGATTGACAAGCGCTGTGAAGTCGAGGCCAGCTACATCGGCAGCAGCGACGTACGTTCCGTGTTCGCCGAGACTCGGCAGCGAGTTTATTTCGAGGACGTACAGATTGCCTTCCTTATCCATACGCATGTCGATACGTGCACAATCGTTACAGCCAAGCGCCTCGAATGCGTCCATTGCAATCTGTTGCGCGCGTTTCGCTGTTTCCTTGTCTATGCGGGCCGGACAAACAACCTCAACAGTCCGGTTCGACTGACGCTTTTTGTCTTCGAGAGTGTAAATTTTTGGACCATCTCCGAACTCGAGTTCGGCCGGTGGGAAGGCTTCCATATGGGCGCTGTTACCCAGCAAGCCAACGTTGATCTCTTTCCCATCTATATACTGTTCTACCAGGACGTGCTGACCGAATTCCTTGAAGATCACGTCAGCTGCTTCGCGGAGTTCTTTTTCGTTGTGAACGATTTTAATGCCGAAGGAAACCGACTCATTCTTCGGCTTTACAATCATCGGGTAGGAAAGTGACGGCATATCAAAGCCGGCATTCTTCAGCACAGCGAATTGCGGGGTCGGAATGCCATGCTGCACAAAGATCATCTTGGCCACGACTTTATCCAGCGCGAGAGAATGTGCTAACGGCCCCGAGCCGACGTAGGGCAGCCCCACCATTTCAAGGATGCCAGGGACATGTGTATAACGTGCCTGACCCTGTATGCCGTAGGAGAGATTGAACGCCATTCCCGGACGTTCGCCCTTCAATACGCGCGGCATAAACTCTTCCAGCTTGTCGATGAGATCTTTGTCGCCCTCCAGTGCGACAACCTGGTGTCCGCCTTGCTTCAATGCATTTACAATACGCTGGATGGCTACCAAGCCGTATTTTTCGCGGTTCGCAATGCCGAACAGGTTTATGACTTTCTGGGACTCACGATTGTAGATAACCGCGATCTTCATGGCTAGCTCCTTTGTTTGCCGGAGAGTGAAGACGTTCGTTGTTAAACACAGAGTGCTGACACTATGTAGTATAACAGACCTTCCAATTGCTGCAAATATAGCGGAGGATGACGAAGAAACGAGCATCGGGTGCTCATGCAGGAAACCGGATGCAATGAAAACCAGGCGCGTTCTTCGTGCGAATAGTTGGTACTGGCTCATCGTCAGAGCCCGGCTTAGTATATGATCCTGCCTCATCGTCCAGTTCATGCAGATCAGCGGCTGTCACCATAGACGGCATCGCAGATGAAATTGTAATTCAAGATGTACGAATGCCGCGATTGTGTAACATATCGGTGACAGA
>PABJ01000042.1 GCA_002699105.1 Ectothiorhodospiraceae bacterium
CGAACGGCTCGGCGAGCTGAAGAAGGCAGCCAACGCCTACAATCAGATTATGCAGCTCGATCCCGACCTGAAGCTGCGCTTCACTGCAGAGTTGAACTACGCGCGTCTCAGCCGTCTGAACGGCGATATCGACGAAGCGATTAACACGCTTGCCAGTATGCTGGACGATCCGCAGTACATCGAATTCGACGGACCGCTACAGCTCGAGATCGGGCACCTGTATCAGGCGGCAGACGAAGAGGAAGCCGCTGTCGGTCAGTACATCTACGTCGACACAACGTTCGCGAAAACAGAATATTCCGCCCGCGCTGCACATGCGCTGGCGAACCTTTACGAAGAGACCGGCAATTACGACGGCGCCTACGAATTCCACAAGCGCGCGAAACTCGGCTATCCCGGTATTATCGAAGCCGCACGCTCGGGGAAACGCATGGAGGCCTTCGAAGAGTACCTCTCCGTACGGAAGAAACTCCACGATCTCGATACGCTTTTGTATTTCGTGTTGAACCCGGACTCGCTGGCAGTGAAGGACTCGCTCCAGGCCGTGCAGGATAGTCTGGAACTCGAAAAGAAGATTGCGGAAGGATTCGATCCCAACGCGAAGACGAAGGAAGAGCGCCTCTACGAACGCCTCTCACGGCGCAGGCCGCACGGGCGTAACACGGGCCGCGTCAATCCATGGATGCGCGAGTTAGAGGCATTGAAGGGCCCAGAGCAAAAGCCGGCGGTCGTAGGTTCGCCGGTCGATCCGAGCAAGCCTTCACAGGTGGCCGCATCCTCCGAACCATTGTACAGGCAGCGGCCGCTGAGAGCGACCTCTCCCGACTCGGTGCTCAGGGTGCTATCGGGCACCCGGATGGAAATGGGCTGGGTGATGTTCGATAAGATCAACAATCTTGATTCCGCGGCATTTTACTATCAGTTCGCCGTGGACGGCTCGCTGCCGGATTCCCTCGCGGCACAGGCATATTATACGCTCGCCGAGATCGCCCGCATACAGGGCAACGAATCGCTCGAACAGCATTACTACGATCTTATCGTCCGCGATTACCCGAGGACGAAATTCGCAGAGCCGATCCTGCTGGCGCGGGGAATGGATATCCCCAAGGATAGCGCAACGGTAGCGCGGGAAGCCTATGAAAGGGCCGCCAAGCTCGTGGAGCAGGGCGATTTCCGTGCCGGCATCGAAGCGCTCCGCCGCATGTCGGAGAACTATTCGTATTCGGATCAGGCTGTGCGCGCAAAGCTTGCAATGGCAATGACTTACGAGCATATCGGCGAAGGCACGAAGGCGCTCGAAATCTACCAGACGCTGGTGGATGAATTCCCGAAATCGCAGTACACAAAGCGCGCCGAGGAGGTCCTCGAAGAAGTAGAAAAGGCCAAGAATCCACCGCCGGAAGAACCTGAACCGGTTCAAATGCGCGAAGAAGCGCCTCCGCGTGAAGTACCACAACAGCCGAAGCCGAAAACGCCTGAGGAGCTGTTCAGGGAATTCCGCGATAGCGTGCTCGCGGGGAAGAAAAAGCTCGAAGATCCGACCGAAGACGAGGACTTCCCGCTAGCCTTGCCGAGCGAAGAGGTTGAGGAAGAAGAGCAGCAACCAGAAAATCAGCAACCGGGAACGACCCCGCAGCCGGGCAGCGAAGGTGAAGGCGAAAACCAACCCGGTCAAGGACAACCGCCCGGTCAAGGACAACCGCCTGGTCAAGGACAGCCGCCTGGTCAAGGACAGCCGCCTGGTCAAGGACAGCCGCCCGGTCAAGGACAACCGCCCGGTCAAGGACAGCAGCCCGGTCAGGCAGGACAGGGTGGAGATCCGCAGCCGGCAGAGAAGAATTCACAGCCGGAGGAGCAGCCTCCCCCGGACACATCTGAACAACAGACCCCGCCAGACGCGGGCAAACCCGGTACAACTCCCGAAGAATCCTCCAATCCCGAGAAGTAATGACCGTCAATCAGTGGTACAGCGTACGCAGCAACCGGAAGGTCGCCGAAGAAACGTACGCCCTCCGTTTTTCCGCTCCCGAGTTAGCGGAAACAATCAAACCAGGACAGTTCTTGAACGTACGAGTGACGAAGGAGCACGACCCGCTTCTGCGCAGGCCGTACAGTATATCCAACATCTACGGCGATGAATGCGAGATCGTCTACGCCGTGGAGGGCAGGGGAACCAACATCCTCTCGCGCATGGACGAAACGAGCGAGATAGGCGTGATCGGGCCGCTGGGGAATCCCTTCGGTATGGAAAAGGACTACGGAACCGCCGTCATCATGGCTGGCGGTATCGGCGTTGCGCCGTTCCCGATTCTGACGACTGCCCTGAAAGAGATGGGGAAGAATACCGTCACCCTTGTCGGTGCCCGGAACGGTACACGGCTGTTCACTGATGGACTCGCCGATCCTATTGTCGCGACAGACGACGGTTCCGCGGGATACCACGGCAACGTATTGGACTGTTTCAAGGCACAGGTCGATCTCTCCTCGCTCGATAATCCGCGGATATTCGCCTGCGGACCTACGCCAATGCTGCACGCCATTCAGCAATACGCTCTGGAGACAGGCATTCAATGCGAGCTATCGCTCGAGACCGAGATGGCATGTGGAATGGGCATCTGCCAGGGCTGCCCGATAGAATCGAAATCCGCTCCCCGGAAGTACTCGCTCGTATGCACCGACGGTCCGTGCTTCGAAGCAGACGACATCGTTTTTCATCAGCATACACACGCATGAACACTGCATTCCATAGCAAATCGCTGCACTTGAAGAACCGCGTTCTTGTCGCATCCGGAACGTTCGGATACGGGAACGAGGTTGCCCGCTTTACCGATCTGAGCAAGATCGGCGGCATTGTTACCAAGTCGGTAAGCTGGAAGCCGCGCATCGGCAACGCACCGATGAGAATCGCCGAGACGCCTTCCGGTATGCTGAATTCCATCGGGCTGGCAAACGTCGGTATCGAAGAATTCACGGCCGAAAAACTCCCGTACCTGCGCAATGTGGATTCGCAGATCATCGTCAATATCGCAGCCAGCACAATCGACGAATATATCCAGATCCTCGAGCGGCTGGAAGATGAAGAGGGGATTGCCGCCTACGAGATCAACGTTTCCTGTCCCAATGTGAAGGAAGGCGGACTGAATTTCGGTACGCGTTGCGAAATGACGGGCGAGATCACCCGCGAGCTCCGCAAGCGCACCGATCGCTTTCTCATCATCAAACTTACGCCGAACGTCACGCATATCGCGGATTTCGCGAAAACATGCCAGGACGAAGGCGCAGACTCTGTTTCGCTCATCAATACCCTGGTCGGCATGGCGGTAAATATAAAAACCCGCAGGCCGGTCCTATCAACAATCACCGGCGGTTTTTCAGGTCCGGCCATAAAGCCTGTCGCCCTCGCCAAAGTCTATGAAGCAGCCAAGGCAGTGAAGATTCCGATCATCGGAATTGGCGGCATCATGAGCTGGAAGGATGCTATCGAGTTCCTCCTCGTCGGCGCAAGCGCGATCCAGGTGGGCACCGCAAACTTCCTCGATCCCGATGCCGCAGCCAAAATCGCGGAAGGTATGGCTGCCTATTGCGAAGAAGAGGGAATCGAAGACATCCAGGAACTCGTAGGCGCTCTGAAGGTTCATGAAACTCAATCGGCGCCTGGCTTTGTTCCAGTAAAAGCATAGGATTTACCTGAAATACGCACCTTTATCTGATTACGTAACAATATGTTAGAGCATTCCATTGATTCCCCGTTCCTGCGGAAGCTGGAAGGGTATGGTATAATAAACGCAAAGGGCGCCGAAGCGCTCGATCTTCTGAACCGCCTATCGACCAACCGTGTCGTAGGAATGACCCAGGGCGATGCACGGGAAACCGTTCTCACGAACGAGAAAGGCAGGATCATCGATGTCGTGACGGTACTCGCCTGCGAAGAAGGGCTGTGCATCCTCACCTCGGAGGGTAAAGAGGCAGAGGTAGCCGCCTGGCTGGACAAGTACACGATCATGGAGGATGTTTCGTATTCTTCATCCACAGATGAATACCAGCTCTTCCGTCTCTACAATACCAACGGCTCCCTTACTGTCGATACACCCGGACCAGGCAGATGGAAACAGCTCGAATCCGGCGGCACCGAACTCCACATGGTCGCACAGGAAAGCGTTACCGGCGGTAAGTACACAATCATGCTGCCGCAGGATGCGGAACGAACGGCGATTCAGGCACTGCTTGAAGCGGGTACCGAGCCGAAAGAACCTTCGGACGAAGAATACCGTCTCTGGCGCATCCGGAACGGAATTCCAGCCGTCGGCTACGAACTGACTGATTTAGTGAATCCGCTGGAATCAGGTGCAGGGAAGGTGGTGGACTTCGAGAAAGGCTGCTACATCGGTCAGGAAGTCATCGCCCGTCTCGATAGCTACGATAAGGTGCAACGCAAACTACGGAAGCTCCAGTTCGATACGAAGATCGAGGCTGCTATCGAGCCCGGTACTGCGCTGCTTTCCGGCGGAAAGAATGCCGGGTTCATCACATCGGTTGCCTTCGATCCCGAGCTTGAGACCACGATCGGATTGGGTTGCATCCGCAACGCATACACTGCGGAGGGAAGCGAACTCGAATTGTTACTGGACGACAGTACCTACCGGCTGCGTGTTGTGGAATCGTTTGGCGGCAACGAATGAAGGAAAGCGCCGTCGAAAAGAAATGGCAAACGGGCAGGGCAAAGGTGGAGTACATGAAGGAATTCCCCGGTATGCTCGCCCCTGACGCAAGGACAGATTCGGGTGAGACGCATACGATACGCGAAGGTATTACGCTCCATATCTACGACGATGGAGCGTTCGCATTTTCACCCGATCTGCGCAACGATCCGGCAATGCTGGGGCAGTCGCTGCTTGCGGCTCGCGACCTGCTTGGCTCCGCTCATGCCGATGCGTATACAAAACTCGATGCGCTAATTGAGGAAGACGACCGCATGAAGCGGCTGGCGCGCCGGGAAAAGCTGCTGAGCGCGATCGCCAATAATATCGCCGAAATGCCGGAATTACGCGAAGAGATTCCTGCCTTGCTCAATAAGGTTGAGCGCGAAGGCCCCGGCTGCGATGTGACAAGTATCATGAATGCAGACGATGACTGAGAAACCAAAAACAGCGTTGATAACCGGCGCGGGTCGCAGGCTGGGACGCCATCTCGCTCTTGCGTTTGGAAATCGCGGTTACCGCGTATTGATTCATGCGAACGATTCGATGGATAGCGCAAACGACGTGCAGAAGGAAATCGAATCCGGCGGAGGATGGGCTGCGGTTCTTCAAGCAGATTTATCGAAGCACGACGAAGTGCTCGCGCTCGCAAAGCAGGTGAACGAGACAGCCGGAAAATTGGACCTGCTCATCAACAACGCCGGCGTATTTCCCGAGCGGCCGTTCGATGAGGTTGACGAGGAACTGTGGGATTTCACACTCGATGTGAATGCCAAGAGCGTGTTTTTCCTTTCTCAGCAACTTGCCGGCATGCTCACATCCGCGAAGGGCAGCATTATTAATATGGCGTCGTCGGGTGCGTACGACGTTTGGCTGAAGCATATCCCGTACAACATCTCCAAAGCGGCGAACGTTGTGGTCACCCGCGCTCTTGCAAAACAGCTTGCTCCCGATGTCCGCGTCAATGCGATAGCGCCGGGAATCATCGTAGTACCGGGCGAGGAGAGCGGATATTCGCATCCCAGCGCCGAGCGGTTCGCGTTGAAGCGCTACGGCACGCCGGAAGATATCGTCAAAGCAGCGATCTATCTTGCCGAAGACGCATCGTACCTGACAGGTCATATCTTGCCCGTCGATGGCGGTGCAATCGAACTTTCATAATCAAGGAATTACCCATGCCACTCGAACGTCATTCGAAAGCGTACAAAAACAGCGGATTTCTCAATAGTTCCGATGCCCGAACAATCCGGATACTCTCGGAATATCTGGAGCCGATGTCGCGTCTGCGCTATCACAAGGTGTGGGATTCTGTAGTCTTCTTCGGCTCGGCGCGCATGCAGCCACAGGACCGAGCCGAGGAGATGCAACGCACGGCGCAGGAGGTCGTGGATAGCTATAAGGATGCAGATGTCCCCGAGGAAGCGAAACGCGCACTCCAGGAAGCCAAGATCCACTTGAAGAACTCCCGCTATTATGAAGATGCAAGGGAGCTATCCCGCCTGCTCAGCGGCTGGTTCAAAACCATGCCTGAGAAGGAACAAATGGTTGTCTGCTCCGGCGGAGGTCCGGGAATCATGGAAGCGGCCAACCGCGGCGCGCACGAAGCGGGGCACAAATCTATCGGGCTGAATATCAGCCTGCCGTTCGAACAGTATCCGAACGAGTACATCACACCGGAACTGAACTTCGAGTTTCATTACTTCTTTATGCGGAAGTTCTGGTTTACCTATCCATCGCGCGGGATCGTGTTTTTCCCCGGCGGCTTCGGCACGATGGACGAAATGATGGAAGTTCTCACCCTTGTCCAAACCGACAAGTTGAAAAAGAAGCTATCCATGGTGCTTTATGGTTCGGATTTCTGGAATAAAATCATAAACTTTCAGGGTATGGTGGAAGAGATGGTGATCAGCCCTGAGGATCTCGATCTCTTCCGTATATGCGATACGCCTCAGGATGCGTTTAATCATTTGAAATTGGAGTTGACCAGAGGCACGGTGGCAAATGAATAATTTGACGAAGGAAATCGATGCGCTGTTCAGGCTTATCGACGACCCTCAGCCGGTGGTGCAAAATGCGGTGCTCGATAGGCTATATGAGTATGGCGAAGATGCTATCCCGGTGTTATACGATTTTGTAGAAACGAACGAGGGCGAAAATCGCGAGCGCGTCAACGACTTCGTGCGTCAAACGCGAATCCGGCTTGCGACAGCGCGAATGGCCGAGGTATTCGAAAAGCCCGACTCACTAGTGGATCTCGAATATGGCGTTTCGATCATATCAAAGTTCGGGCACCCTGAAGTCGATACCGATGTGCTTAGCACGCGCCTCGACGAAATGGCGAATGATATCAGCGTCCTGGCCGGTTCACGCTCGACCCCGTTCGAACGCTTTATGCGGATGCGGAGCTATTTGTTCAGCGAACTCGGTTACGTCGGCAACCGCGAGGATTACTACAATCCGGATAACAGCTATTTGAACAAGGTCCTGGACTACCGTAAGGGAATTCCCATTAGCCTATCAGTACTGATGATGCTTCTCGGGAAGCGGCTGCAGGTACCTTTGCAGGGGATAGGCATGCCGATGCATTTCCTTCTTCAGTACGACGACGGTACGCGGATGTTTTACATCGATCCGTTCACCAGCGGGATGATCATCACGAGCGAACAGTGCGAGACCATGCTGGCATCGAGCGGCATAAAGCTTACGCCCGACATGCTATCGCCTGTCAGCAACCGCGATATCCTCGAGCGTATGTGGCGCAACCTCTATTTGGCCTACCAGCAAAAAGAAGACGAAGCCAATGCCGCGCTCGTCGCCGATTTGCTCAAGTTCGTCAGTCCGGAATTTGAGATGAACGACCCCCGCGACGACGACGAAGACGACGAGGAAGAAGAGTTTTAGACTGCAGGGGCTTTCGTCATTCCAGCGTAGGCCAAAAAAAACGCCCAGATAGCACCACCCGTCATTCCGGCGGAGGTCCGCCTGGGCTGATGCGCCGTGGCGTACCGGAATCCACCTTCCACCAGCGACAATTCACCGCTACATTTCACTCACCCCTTGCCAGGAACAAAACTTTTTCCTAACTTAGACGTTTACCTACATACGTACGTCAGGGAGACGTACGCACCGTCGGTGCGGCCGCGTAACCGCACCCGAGGCGCGAACTGCGCATAAACGCAAAAAGCGTGAATGTGCGAATGAACATGGGGATGCACTTGGTTTCGACGGGAAGAACGATGCGTTAAACTGCATGCCGTGCCTGGCGCAAGCACGTAAATCTTACGCTAATTGGTATAACTGCCAACTACGATTACGCACTGGCTGCGTAAATAACCCAGCCACGTCCCCCGGAAGCCTGCCTGTAGACTGAAGGTGTGGACGACGCTAATAACAGGCTAGGTTCCCAAGTGTCCGGGGCGGGAGCCGAAATTTTTCTCCGGACTAGCGATAAGACGCGTCCTGTCTGTCGGATAGTCTTTTCGCGAACCTTTAAAGACAGACTACGCATGTAGTACGTTTACCGTGCGTCTTTTCGGACGGGGGTTCGATTCCCCCCATCTCCACCCAGGTACAACAGAGACCCTTGATTGCCGAATACAGCTCGCAATCAAGGGTTTTTCATTTTCGGGATTCTGCCAAATAGCCAAAAATCACCAAAGTTGGAAAGATTTTGGAAAGGGTAAATACGTGGACGCTGTTGGGTGAATTTTGATAAGTCAATCGGAGGCACTATCTTTGGGTAATTGAAGAAGAAATGTATTGACTGTATGAGGACATTCACTCTCTCATATATCTTCTATATCGTAGCCATTGCATTGTTTCCATGCAGTGACACAATACCTGTGCCAGTATCCGGCCCCACCATCACGGTGCATACAGAAACGGAACCGGCGCATGAGGACGATCATGCTGGCGATCACTGCTCAGCACTTTGTTTTTGTATCTGCTGTCGTACACATATACTCGAAGCCAGCAAGTCTGATTACAGTCAGAATCTCCATTCGTATGCCAGGTACTTCCCGCTTGGCGCCCACTCTCCCCTCGAATCAGTCCTCGAATCTCCTTTCCGGCCACCAAAATCATAACCTTTCACGTCATTACTATATGACGCATACCGGCATCCCTCTGGATACCCGGTAGTTCGGTCGCATTATTTCACTTTCTTGATGAACAGCGAGTACAGGTTATGATTGATCGTATCATATCGTTCTCTATACAAAATAAGCTTGTCGTCGGCATTTTCACGATGGCAATCATTGTCGCAGGCATATGGAGTATGTTTCATGTCCCAATTGATGCCGTGCCCGATATTACAAATAACCAAGTACAGGTTATTACACAGGCGCCCAATCTTGGGACGGAGGATATTGAGCAATTCGTGACGTATCCGATAGAGGTTGCAATGGCAAACTTGCCTGGGATCATAGAAATCAGATCCGTTTCAAGATTCGGGCTTTCCGTAGTTACCATTGTATTTGAAGATGAGATGGGTACGTATCTCCCGCGACAACTCGTATCTGAAAAACTCACCGAAATAAAAGAAGAAATCCCGCGCGGATTCGGTGAACCATCTATGGGGCCGATTTCGACAGGTTTGGGTGAGATATTCCAGTACACGTTACAGGTAGATTCGACCTATCGTAGCCGGTACTCATCAACGGATTTGCGCACAATTCAAGACTGGATCATACGCCGCCAAATGGCAATGGTTCCGGGTGTAATCGAGGTCAATGCATTCGGTGGGAAGATAAAGCAATACGAAGTTGCCGTCAATCCTGATGAATTGAAGGCGATCGGTTTGACGATCACGGATATTTTTACCGCACTTGAGTTGAACAATGAAAACACTGGTGGAGCGTATATTGAAAAGAATCACCAAGCGAATTTCATTCGGGGCGAGGGACTGGTACGCAGCCTCGAAGATATCGAGGACATCGTCGTCAAATCAGTAAACAACACTCCTATCCGGATCAGGGATGTTGCGGATGTCAGGTTTGGTTATGCCGTTCGATACGGCGCTTTTACGAAAGACGGTCAAGGTGAAGCTGTCGGAGGTATGATCCTCATGTTGAAGGGAGCGAATAGCAATGATGTGATCGATGCAGTGAAGGAGCGTATCGCGCGGATAGAGGAGAGTTTACCGGAGGGTGTTCACATCGAACCGTTCCTTGACCGATCCGACCTGATCTCAAGAACCACATCCACCGTGGCGTCCAACCTGATTGAAGGCGGACTGATCGTGATTTTTGTGCTGGTCCTGCTCCTTGGTAACTGGCGCGGTGGTGTCATCGTAGCATCAACGATTCCACTGTCTCTCCTCTCTGCATTTATTCTGATGCACGTCTTCGGCGTATGGGCGAACCTCATGAGTCTTGGTGCAATCGATTTCGGCATAATCGTGGATGGCGCCGTTATCATTGTCGAAGGAACCGTCTTCTCCGTGCAATCGGCGCTAAAAAAACACGGTACCATTTCGGGCTCTCAGCGACGTAAACTTGCGGCCAAAGCTTCGAGTTCTATGATGAACTCGGCTTTTTTTGGACAGCTTATCATCCTAATAGTTTTTCTTCCGATTTTGGCCTTGGAGGGGATCGAGGGGAAAATGTTCATCCCGATGGCACTGACATTCATTTTTGCGATGATAGGAGCCATTGTACTCTGTCTCACATACGTTCCAATGATGTCCGCCTGGTTCCTCCGTGTACCGGTGAAGGAAAAACAGGCTCTCGGCTCATCGATCGTTAGCTGGTTCGAGCGACGCTATCGTCCGCTTTTGACGTTCGTGTTGCGGCACAGCGTCGTAATAGTCATTACTGCAGCAGCAATCCTGGGGGGAACCATCATAATTTTTACGCGACTAGGCGGCGAGTTCATCCCGCAGCTTGACGAAGGCGATATTGCGTTCCACATCATTATGAAGCCAGGTACCTCTCTGACCGAAGTGATTGAGACCTCTACACGAGTCGAGCAGATCGTTCTGGAACAATTCCCTGAAGCGGAACATGTTATGACGCGAATAGGTGTTGCAGATGTGCCAACAGATCCTATGCCCATGGATATTGGTGATGTCTTTGTCATCCTCAAACCAAAGGAAGACTGGGTTTCCGCCAATACAAAAGAAGAACTTATATCGAAGATGAAGGCTGCGGTCAGCGTGCTTCCGGGGGTGAATTATGAATTCACTCAGCCGATCGAGATGCGGTTTAACGAACTTATCTCCGGTGTTCGCGAGGATGTAGCAGTCAAGCTATTTGGTGAGGATATCGACATACTTGCGGATAAGGCGGAAGAAATTGGAGCGATCATATCGACGGTCCCTGGCGTTGCAGACATGCGCGTGGAAGCAACCAAAGGTTTACCACAGATTACGGTCAAATATCAGCGAGATAAGATTGCGCAATATGGTTTAAACATCGCCACCGTCAATCGTGTTATTGAATCGGCGTTCGCGGGCGGTCACGCCGGGCTCATCTTCGAGGGTGAGAAGCGGTTCGATCTGGTTGTCCGCTTAGACACCGCGCATCGCAACGATATCGGGGATTTACGTTCACTTTATATAAATCTTCCGAACGGTGCCCAAATACCCATCCAGGAAGTCGCCGAAATCAGCTACAAGCCCGGACCAATGCAGATCAGCCGTGATAATACGAACAGGCGTACGTATGTTGGGATAAACGTCCGTGGTCGCGATATAAAGAGCCTTGTCGATGAAATACGCCAACGGCTTGACGCTGAGCTTACTCTCCCTCCGGGATATTATATCGAATACGGTGGTGCATTCGAGAATCTTGAACGAGCAACCTCGCGCATACAGGTTGTTGTGCCGATAGCATTGGCGCTCATTTTCATCCTCATCTTTCTCGCCCTACGGTCATTCACTCAGACGGTCATGATTTATATGGCAATTCCTTTCGCTGCTATTGGGGGTGTGTTATCGCTCTACGTTCGGGATATGCCATTCAGCATCTCTGCAGGAGTGGGTTTTATCGTGTTGTTCGGTGTTGCAGTCCTGAACGGACTTGTTCTCGTAAATGGTTTTAACGAATTGAAGCGGGAGGGTGTAACCGATATTGGTGAACGCATCATAAGTGGAACAACGCGTCGAATAAGACCAATCCTGCTAACGGCTTCAACCGACATTCTCGGCTTCCTCCCAATGGCGCTTTCAACCTCGGCGGGTGCGGAGGTGCAGCGGCCCCTGGCAACCGTCGTCATTGGTGGCTTGTTCACATCTACAATACTAACGCTGCTTATCTTGCCAATTTTTTACAAGTGGATCGAATCATCAAAGAATTGGAAGTTGCCATTTCGCACTGCATCTGTTTGGCTGTTCGCTGGTCTATTCCCATGTGCCGTTCATAGCGGATTTGCACAGGAGAAGCAGGTTATCAGTCTTCACGAAGCTGTGGAGATGGCGGTTCGGGAGTACCCAAGTGTGCGGGCTGCTGCCTTGGAACCTGAGCGATTCGATGCCCTCCAAACCTCTGCGATCGATTTCGGCAGCACGAGCATATTTGCAGGTGCGGAAGAGGTTGGACCAGGTGATCCCGGAATCCGTACACTCCTAGGAGTGCAACAGACTGGAATTGACGTTTTTGGAAGCATATCCGGAGGCACATATTACGGTACGCTCGAGCGTGCTGCTTATGAACGCTATTTGGATGCTCGTCGGCGCATGAAGCGCGATGTGCGTCTTTCATACGCGCACGCAGTTGCAGCAAAGCAGATTTACTATCACATGCAGATGCTCGATTCATTGTATGCTTCGACGTTGCGAGCATCTCGACAACGCTATCAAGCGGAGGACATTTCCCGGCTCGAATTGCTTGCCGTACAAACGCAGGCACGGCACACAACAATGCGCACTTCCAAAGCATCAGCGGAATATCGCGACGCGCTCTCAACTTTAAATAAGTGGCTTGGCGAAAATGCAGACTATGATGTTGATACATCAATGACAGATCTTGTTCGGTTTAACGCGTATCCGGATGGTCAACTTCCGTTGAATCATCCATTGTTAAGAGCAGTACAATTAGACAAAGAAGCGGCTGCCGCAAAACGACGCCATGAAATCTTCTCGTCTCTTCCCACATTCAATTTAGGGTACAGCCGTCAACGTATCGGTGGGATTAGCGAATACTATTCATTCCAACTCGGTGTTACATTCAGATTTCCGGTATTCGCCAGCGTCGGCGCCGTAGAAGAGGCTGCAATCAGAGAAGACATAGCGTCTCTTAGGTTGCGTGAGCATGAGCTCGAATATTCTGCTGCGTACACGATCGCCAGGCGGAACCTTGAAAGCTATAGGGAGCAGTTGGAGTTTTATATGTCGTCAGCAGTTCCGGCTGCAATTGAACAACGCGTCGCTGCCAAACAATCCTATAAGTCCGGTGCGATCGGATATATTGAGTTTCTCCAAAACATAAAAACAGCAACGGAAATTGAGATAGAGTCGGTGCGCATTCGCGAACGATACCTGCAAAGTCTATTCGAGTTGGAATACTTCCTCCAAGCCATAGAAACGAAATAACAGCAAATGCATAGCTCTATGAGATACATAATATTTAGTTCGATCCTGCTTGTTGCACTCGCTTGCGCCAAGATTGAGAAGCATGACCATGATAAGAACCACCTTACTGCATCAGAATCGCCTGGCCAGGAAATACACCTAACACGAAAACAAGCTACATCGATTGGACTTGAAACAGGCACCCTTACACAAAGAGAAATGACTGGCGCAATAGAAACCATAGGGGAACTGGAAGTC
>PABJ01000043.1 GCA_002699105.1 Ectothiorhodospiraceae bacterium
CAGGCAGAGTATCCACTGCATAAATACTCCCTTGGTACATCAGCATACCAAGGCTCCATAAACGAAGGCACAGCGGCCTCAGGTTTGTCTCAGAAGCACGATTGCATTGGCAGCCGGCCATCCCTCGGACCACACCAATGGTGACTATCCTGTGCGTGTGATTTCGGGAAGGGCAAAAAAAATGCGGACTGGGGAAGTCCGCGAAGTAGCTCTAAAAAGAGGTGAGAGGGTTTGCCTGCTTTATGGGTGCTCTACGTCCATCGAGCAGGCAAGGAGGGAGGTACTATGTATGTAGTGTGGTTCGAGAGTCAAACATTGTGTTCTTAGCGAGCAAGTGCAGAGTAGTTATCCATATCCGCACTGTGGCTCGTGTGAATTTCTCTGATGATGTTGATATCTGCACCGGAAGGTGCTGCGCCGCCGGAAGTTGTGTGAGTGCTTCCTTCGACGTTGATATCGCGGCTCGGTGCGACAACCTGCATTGCGATACCGCTTTCGTTCACTGCGAGATACAATCCCTGCGGGTCGCGTGCGTCGAGCACTGCGGTGACGCCTGCATTGGCATCGATGAGATGGATAACACCATCGCGCTCAACGCGTTCTGCCGTCAGCGTGTAGTCGCGAAGTTCAACCGTGTTGTTCTGGATCTTGACGATACCATCCTGCGTCGTGCAGAACATCGCCTGATTCGAATTCTGTCCATAGCTGGTGCCCGCAAGAAGTGCAAGGGCGAAAAGCGCTGTTATAATCATTGTACGTGTCATCGTTTCCTCCGCTTTCAAACTCTATTTGTACCGAGTCTCAATTTCGTTGTTTAGCTTCTGCCCATATATATGCGAGAACCGTGCCAAAGGCCATATTGCGCCTTCAATGGCCATTTTGGCCTATATTTAAAGGGTATGAATCGAGTACCTGTGAACATTCGCACCGATTCCGTGAATGGCTCGCACATGTGAAGCTCATTCACAAGGACGGGTTTTTGACCTACCGGCAAAGAAAAAGCCCCGCAGAACGCAGGGCTGATTTCACAGTAATTGCTGTTCGAATATTACGGCTCGTATACCGCCTGATCGGTTTTGCCAGAAGGGACAACGCTCACAACGAGATAGTTCTCGAACGACAGGTACTTGGTAATCATCTCCTTCATTGCGTTTGCATTGAGCAGACGCTGAATATCTACCATGGTAGAATAGAATGCCGGTGAATCCGTGAGCAGATTCCCCTTGTTCATTAGGGCGCATCTGCCGTCGAGCCCCCCGAGCCGTTCCATCCTTGAGGCCAGCCCGAGCATTGATAGCGTGTACGTATCGGCCACGTCCTCATCTTCGATGAGAACTGCGCCGAGCCGTTCGATGAGCTGCTGTACCGAATACAATACGTCAGGAAGACGGGCTTCGATAGTACAATCGAGTACAATCCAGAAGTTGCCGTCCTGCAGCTGCGAACTTTGGTACGCCTGCACGGATGTGACATATGGGTTTTTCGCGACGAGCGGATCTATGAGTTTCCCGTTGATGGAGCCTGCGAGGAGCGTCCCGAGCATTTCCAGTGCCGGTTCGTCCACATGATCGAGGGGGACTGTCGGAAAGACGAGGAACATCTTCGTATGGTCGATGAACTCCTCCATAATCATGGATGCTTTTCCTAGTTCGGGGAGCGGCGGCAATTTTCCGAACGCAGCCTGCTTGCCGGCAGGAATGGTACCGAAGTACTTTTTCACCCACTGTTTGGTTTCATCCACATCGAAGTAGCCGCCGATGGTGATGCTAGCGTTGGAAGGGACGTAGAACCGGTCCATGAAACTGTTCACATCCTTCGATGTCAGCGTCGCCATGTGGGCGGTATCGCCGCCGATCGTATGCCTGTAGGGATACCCTTCCGGGTACAGATTTGCGTAGATCGCCTGCGAGAGATCCTTCATAGGGACGTCGGCTTGCTCCTTCCGCGACTCAATGATCTTCGCGATAGCGTCCTGGACCATCGGTTCGGTAAGTGCATTTGAGGCGGATTTCATCCGGCTGGATTCGATCCAGAGCGCGGTTTCGAGGTAATTCGACGGGAACGCCGATGATGTGCTGAAGATATCCACATCGGTTCTTCCGCTGATCTTCCCCGGCGCCTTGTACTGAATTGCCAGCAGATCCTGTGCCGGGATCTCTCCGGTCTGAACGAGGTACAAACTCCCCGTCAGGTTTGCCAATCCGTGTTTTCCGGGCGGATCGTACGCCGAGCCTGCATTGTAGGCCACATTCAGGACGATGGAGCGAATCGTGGTATCCTGATGAAGCACGACCTGAAGCCCATTTTCCAGGCTGTATTTTTCGAAACTGGGCGTGTAAACCTGAGCGGTTACCGCCTGGATCGCCGCGAAGGCGAGGACGAGAGATATAATAGTAGTACGCATAGCCTGTAAAAATAAACGAGAACCGAATGCAATACAATGCATGTGCCGCATGATGCACCTCTCTTTGACGCCTTGGCCGAAGCTGCGGTTCCATCTCCTGCTTGCATTGCGCGCCGTCTGTGGTTACATTACGGTAACATAAGTCACTCGGGGTGCTGTCCGCACGAAAAAAGGATGGCTGAGAATACACCCGTCGAACCTGACCCGGATAATGCCGGCGTAGGAAAATGAACTCCTTTCAGCCGACAACCCGAATTCCGGGGAATCGGCTTTTTTCGTTTCCACGCATCTACCGCGTCAGGGTCGAGTATCCACGATCTACTCAAGGAGAATCTCCATGAGGACCACATGGTTGCTCACCCTAACTGGGCTGTTATTATTTCCATTCTTGCTCTCTTCCCAAACCATTACAGGCGTCGTTCGTGATGCGAACACCGGCGAGCCTCTTCACCATGCAAACGTCACGCTCTCGCCCGGCGGCTACGGCGCCGCCACCGGCGAAAACGGGGGTTACACGTTTACCAGCGTTCCAAACGGCACCTACACAGTGCAAATCAGCTTTATCGGCTATGAACCGCACAGCGAACAGATCTCCGTTCAGAGCGCAGACCTTCGCCTCAGCCATGCATTGCAGCCCAAAACGCTGCCGGGACCGGAGATCGAGGTATCGGCGATAAAAGCGAGAGAGCGCTTTTCGCCCGTGACATTCACCGATATCGAGGCGGAAGAAATCGACCGGCGGTATATGCTGAAGGATATGCCCGTCATGCTCGCCGACCTGCCGTCAATCACATACTACTCGGAGAGCGGGCACGGTATCGGCTATAACTACATCCGTCTGCGGGGATTCGATCAGCGCCGCCTGGCAATCATGATCAACGGCGTCCCGCAGAACGATCCAGAAGACCACAACACCTATTGGAGCAATTTCGCAGACCTTTTGGGAAGCACTGAAGAAATCCAGGTACAGAGGGGCGGGGGCAGTGCTTTCTATGGACCACCGGCGATTGGCGGTTCCATCAATATCGTGACCGGCGATTTCGCCAACCGCGAAGGAATCCGCCTATCGACCGGGTACGGCAGTTACAACACCCGGAAATATGCCATCGGTATCGGATCGGGGCTCATCGAAGACAAATACGTCGTCTATGGGCGGCTTTCCCAATTCAATACCGACGGCTACCGGGATCATTCGTACGTGGATAAGTTCACCTACTATGTCGCTGCAACGCGCTACGACGAGAACTTCACCACACGGCTGAATTTCTACGGCGGGCAGATCGAGGACGGGCTTGTCTACTACGGACTGCCTTCCATTGCGATCGACGATCGCGACCTTCGCCGCGAGAACCTGAACTACTGGGAGACAGACGAGGACGGATACACATTTAAGCTGCCCCGCCGTCCGCAGGAACGCGAACAGTTCAACCAGCCGCATTACGAGCTGCTGAACGAATGGAAGATCAACGATGCCCTCACCATGAACAGCGTGCTTTTTCACGTCCGCGGATACGGTTATTTCGATTTCGACGGCACTGGATGGACGAACAAGGAATACTACCGGCTGACCGATGAATTCGGCTTTCCGAATGCCGTCGATCCCGGGAACCCCCTCATACACGCGTACGTGGATAACCGGCAATGGGGCTGGCTGCCGCGCGTCACGTGGGACCACGGCGGCGGTACGCTCACCGCGGGACTCGAACTGCGCACGCACAATTCGCTGCACTACGGCACGATCCTCTTCGCGGATGACCTCCCGGAAAACTACGACCCCGACCGCCGGTTCTATGAATACAGCGGTGCGAAGGATATATTCTCAGGATACGTTCAAGAACTGTACGAGATTTCGCCTGCGCTGAATGCTATGGCAAGCGTGCAGGTTGCATACAAGCAGTACCGCTTGTTCGACGAGAAATATGTCGGGACCGACCTCTCCACGGATTACCTGTTCTTCATCCCCCGCGTCGGATTGAACTACAACCTGACGCCTGAGTGGAACATCTACACTTCGCTTGCTTATACGCAGCGTGAGCCGCGGCTATCGACGCTGTACGATGCCGGAAACTCCAGCTTCGGGGAAGTGCCGCAGTACGCGCAGAACGCAGCTGGCGGCTACGACTTCGATTCCCCGCTTGTCGAGCCCGAAAAGCTTACGAATCTTGAACTCGGTGCCGGCTACAATACGGCGAATCTGAAAGTCCTCGGTAATCTGTACGTGATGGATTTCACCGACGAGATTGTGAAGAACGGACAGGTGGATCAGTTCGGTGTGCCGATAACAGGTAATGCCGACCAGACACTGCACATCGGCGCTGAGGGGACGGTCGTGTGGCGCGTGCTGCCCGAACTCGAGTTCAGCGCGAACGCCATGCTCAGCCGAAGCAGGCTGGAAGAATACACAGTGTTCGAAGAAGACACGGCCATCAGCCTTGACGGCAACCGCATTGCAGGCTTCCCAGAACAGCTCGTCAACGCCAGGGTGACCTGGCATAAGTTCGGCCTATCCGCCAGTCTCTCGTGGAAGTACGTCGGCGATCAGTACACGGATAATTTCCAGAACGATGATCACCGCGTGGAACCGTACACAAACCTCGACATGATCGTCGGCTACAGGATACCGGATGTCTTCGGGCTGAAGGCCATCGAGCTGCGCGGAGCCGTGTACAACGTCCTCGATGATCTGTACGCCACCAGCGGCGAAGGCGGGGCATTCTTCGTCGCCGCCGAACGCAACTACATGTTCGACGTGGCATTCGACCTCTAGAAACCGATTCTCGCGCTACTCCGAAAGGACGCTTTATGCAACTATACGACCTTCTCATTTGTAACGGATCGCTTCCAGCGGAGCCGCGTGCCGCCGCTTTGGCAGATAGTGCCCGCAGCATTATTTGTGCGGATGGAGGAGCAAACAAGGCACGGGCATACGGTATTACACCGCAGACCGTGATCGGCGACTTCGATTCCATCTCTCCGCAAACGCTGAGCGAATTCGAGAAGGCCTACGTCGAGTTTATTCATGCACCGCAGCAAGACCGGACGGACTTCGAGAAGGCGCTGCTGCTGCTTGAAGAACGCGGAGCGAGAAAGGTTATCATTTTGGGCGTCACGGGCGGCCAGCTCGATCATACGCTAGGTAACCTCTCTATCATTCAGAGGTACGTTAAGAAGCTCGACATGACGCTCTACGATCCGGACTTCCGTATCGATATCATCACAGGCACGAAGACATTCACATCGCGCAAAGGCCAGAGAATCTCGATCGTTCCGTTGAGGCTCTCATCCGGCATCTGGTACGAAGGCCTCGAATACCCGCTGCCGACCACTATCCTGAAGAACGGTTTGAACGAAGGTACTTGTAATACCGCAGTCGAAGATGAGTTTACCGTTCACCTCGCCAAGGGCACGCTGCTTATCATGCGACAGTTGGACGATTCCCCGAGTTTATGGTAGTAGCAATACTGCCATAATCCCCCACACAAAAGGGGCACGCAATAGCGTGCCCCGATTTGTTTACCAAAGTCTGTATCGGCGAGGATGTCAGCTTGAAGTGGTTGCAGGCGGAGTTGCGGCTTTTTCCTTCGATGTCGAAGATCCGCCCGATGATGTATCCTTCCCGCTGGCCGGGGCTTCCTTCTTCGCTGTGCCGTTGCCTTCTGCCGGTGTAGTGGCGGCGGTACCGTTATCTTTTGAATTCCCCTTCCGGACGTAATCGGTTAGATAGTAGCCGCTTCCCTTAAACACAAGCCCTGCCCCGCCGCCGATCAAGCGCCTGAGACTGTCTTCCCCGCACTCCGGGCAGGTCTTCAACGGATCGGCGCTCATCGTCTGGAAATAATCGAACTCGTGTCCACAGTCATCGCAAACGTAATCATACGTCGGCATGATGATTCTCCTGATATGTCATCGTATAGTAAATCCTGATTCTTCAGGGTCTGGTTTTATTCGTTGCTGAATCTCTTCTGGAGATATGCGTGTACATTCTCCGGAACAAAATCCTTGTAGTCGCTGTGCAGGCGTGCCAGCTCGCGAACGATGGATGAGTTCAAATAGGTGTACTTCTCGTTCGGCATGAGAAACACAGTGATAAGATCGTTCTCGAGCTTCCGGTTCATCAATCCCATCTGGAATTCGTATTCAAAATCCGATACGGCACGCAGTCCGCGTACAAGCGCCGAGGCGCCTTGGGACTTGGCATACTCCACAATGAGACCTTCGAAGGTATCGACCTCGGCGTTGCTCAGATGCGCAACAGCCTCCGTCACCAGATCGAAGCGTTCCTGTGTGGAGAGCAGCGGCGATTTCGACGCGTTCTTCGCGACTGTGACAATCACCTTGTCGAAGATCCGGCATGCACGCTCGAGCACGTCGATGTGTCCGTTCGTGATGGGATCGAATGTTCCCGGATACACTGCTATTTTCATATCGGCTCCCCTTCCTCGGGGATTCGTTTGTAAATAGTTACCGATGTATCGCCGTATTGGCGGGTTTCATGAACCTTCAAACTCTCCGGAGCCTGCGGAAGCGGAGCTTTACCGTGTTCCACGATCAGCAGACCGCGAACGTTAAACATCTGTTTTTCTGCTATCAGTTCCAATAACCGGGGATACCCCTCATAGGCATACGGCGGGTCGGCGAAGATTAGATCGAAGGACTGGTCGCATTTCATGAGAAAGGATTCGGTCGGCAGATTCCAGATTTTGCAGCGGTTTTCCACGCGCAACAGAGAGGTATTTCCGCGAAGCAGTCTGCCAACCTGCGCAGATCGCTCGACGAACGTCACATGCGCCGCCCCTCTGCTCAGAGCTTCGAATCCCAGGCTGCCGGTCCCCGCAAAGAGGTCGCAGACGGTCATACCATCGAAATCGACGAGGTTCGTGAGCATTGAAAACAGAGACTCTTTAACACGGTCGGTTGTCGGCCTGACGGGTAACGATTTCGAGGGAGATTTCAGGATGCGCCCGCCGAATTCGCCGGAAATAATCCTCATTCCAGTCCTTGCAGGGCGGCCGCTATCGCAACATCGAACGTTGAGGCGGAATAATGCGATGCGAACTCCTCAAGCGTGCTGTCGAGAAACGGTATGCCCTTCATCGGCTCGTACCTGCGTACAGGGATCTCAAGCAGCGATTCCAGGCTCTGCAGCAGCTCGCTGGAAGCATGTTCCCCAAACACGAAGACCGTATCAAGCGATACAGCGGGATGATCTTCGAGAATGCCTTTCAGCAGGCGTAGCACCTGCGCAAAGTACCCTTCCCTGGCGCTGACCGTATTCACCTTGAAGCCGAGATAGCGCCCGTTTTCGTACACGCCCACCGTCGCATAATCATCTGTAAGTCCGACGAGGGCATAGGTCGCTGCATTGAACTCGTCAAGATGCCGCGCGAGCAGTTCCTCTACCGTGAAGTGATCGATATCCAGTACGGATAGCGTCAGCGAAAGCTGCGAACAGACGGATTTCAGGAATACCGATGTCTGATGCGGCATACACGCTGCAAGATGGACTTCTGATTCATTGTTGGAGTACAGCTGCTGCGACATGACATCGAGCTGGATGCTCTCATCGTAGCCAGTGAGCTGGCGGCATTCCCATTCCAGATAGCGCTGCTTATCGTCCTCGCTCAATCTGGGATCGACGGGGATACTTGCTATAAGAGGTGCAATGGAGGGGATGACAAACGAAATGCGGGAGGACCGGATCGGGCTCTCGCGGAGGAGCGCAGTCAGTGTGCGAATGAACTCCTTCGCGAGTTTCCGGTTGTAAGGGATTTCATGAAGCAACGGACTCCCGAACGGGAATTCCACTTCGGAGACGCTAACCTGTGAAACAACTTTGTACTCGCCATCCGTGCTGCACTCCACGAGCCGCAGATCGCGGTCGGTGAGGTAGAGTCCGGTATGGCTCGTTGCTGCCACTGTAAGAGGTAATTGTCTCCTGGATGATTTACTGTTCCCAGGATGCCCTGTTATGCTGATCGGGATCCGTGAGCGAACCGATGTAGCCAAAGCCGTCCGGATCGGTAATCACGTACCGTGCGACTTTCGAGGTATCGTCGATCTGAATCTCGTACGGTTGCAGGCTGAGCGGCGCACGCTTCAGCGAGTCCCATCCAAACGGCGACTGATAAAAATCAGTGAAAACGCTGTCGGTCACGGCTTTCGGAATGGAATCCTGCATGAAGATGATAAGGGAATCGACATCGTCGGTATACGTCTGTTTATAGCCGTAGTACTGCTGCTGGGCGACACGCAATGCGTTCATCCGCGAGCGTGATTCCCACTTGTAATTCTCCATTTTCGCGAGCGCCTGTCCCGGCTCCCAAATGATGTATACCAATAACACTGACAATCCGATGATTGCGACAATCAACACAGCGTCTATGATGTTGAACGGCTGCTTGCGCGGCATGAAATCCTCCGAGTGATAATGATCTGCTTACAGGTAGCTTTACAAGATATTCAATCTACACAAATATACGGTTTCAAGCGATTAAATTTCTTCTCCCCGATCGAATAGACCTTCTTCAAATCTTCGATTGTCGTGAAACCGCCGTGTTCCTCGCGGTATTTGAGGATGTACTTTGCGGTTGTAGGGCCTACTCCGGGGAGCCTATCGAGATGTTCGCTGGTGGCGGTATTCAGATTCAGCAGTTTCCGCGAATACGTCTCCGTGCCCTGCGGCAGTTTCATGCCGTCGTCGTTGAAGTACACGTACGCTTCCGGCAGCGTATCGAATGCCATCGGAGCTTGTGCACGCGCTTTGTACACCGAATCCATCCGCCTGTATGCGTCTTCCAAGGACTCAGAGGGTCTCAACTCCTCCTTGCCGACAAAGCTCCATGCAACGGCAGTCAGTACGCAGGCGGATATAAATACGATAGCCTTCGCCTCGTTGGCGGTGAAACCGTAAGTATTGGCGAACCGCTGTATTTCCTTCCAGGCCATATGCTACCTGTCCGGACTTGTTGTGGTACGGAACTAGGATGTAAATGCGTCGAACACTTTTCCGAAAAAGCCCTTCTTATGGTCTTTTTCCTTCGGAGAAAAGGCATCATGCTTCGACATCTCCTTCATGAAATCCTTCTCCTTCGTGCTCAGCTTTTGCGGGACGAAGATATTCACGCGGACGAACTCGTCGCCGGAGCCGCGGTCGTTGAGATGCGGAATACCTTTTTCGCGGAGCCGGAGCAACTGCCCTGAGGCTGTGCCCGCGGGCACTTTCACCTTCGCAGCCCCGTTCAGGGTCGGTACTTCTGCTTCGCAGCCGAGGACCGCATCGGAATAACTCAAGAAGAGATCGTAATAAATATCGTCCTGGTCGCGGACGAACTTTTCGTGCTCTTCTTCCGAAATCAGAACGATGAGGTCGCCGGCGGGACCGCCTTTCCTCCCAGAATTCCCCTGGCTTCGCAGTGTCAGGTAATTTCCTTCGCTGACGCCTGCGGGGATCTTCACTTTTATACTCTTTTCGCCCTGCACGCGCCCGTCACCAGAGCAATCTCCGCAGGGATCGGTGTTGATGGTTCCTTCGCCTGCGCAGTTGGTACATGCCACAACGTTGACGATCTGCCCGAACATCGACCGCGAGACCTGGCGCAGTTCGCCGGAACCCTGGCACTGCGGGCACGTTGTCGGGGATGAACCCGGTTTCGCGCCGTTGCCGCCGCAGGTTTCGCATGTCACCTGCTTCTTGATCTTGATGGTCTTCTCGACGCCGGTAGCGATCTCTTCCAGCTTAAGCTTCATGCGGACTTTCAGATCGGACCCAGGCGTTCCGGGGGAACGGCGGCGGCGTCTGCCTCCGCCCGCTGCGCCTCCGAACACCTCTTCGAAAATACTGCCGCCGAATCCCCCGCCGAATATATCGCTGAAGGCGGAGAAAATGTCGTTGACGTCGTTGAATCCTGCGCCGCCCTGCGCACCGCGCACGCCCTCATGGCCGAACTGATCGTACCGGCGGCGTTTATCCGCGTTGCTCAGAACTTCGTACGCTTCCGCAGCTTCCTTGAACTTGGTTTCGGCTTCGCTATCGCCGGGGTTGCGGTCGGGATGGTATTGGAGTGCGAGTTTCCGGTATGCTTTCTTGATCTCATCGCCGGATGAATTTCTCTGCACACCAAGGACTTCGTAATAATCTCGTTTCATGATTCAATGCTCGTACGAGCTATTCCTCCCCGCTCTCGTCTGCTGCGACGGTAACCTTTGAATGACGGATGACTTTATCGTGGATCATATACCCGCGCTCCACTTCGTCGATGATTGCACCGGGCTCCTTCCCGCTGCCGGGAATCTGCAGGATGGCGTCGTGATACTCTTCGTTGAATACCTCGCCGTCCGTCTCGATCGGCTTCAAGCCGCGAGCCTGTAGAACCGACATGAATTTATTCCGAAGCAGTTTCACGCCTTCGAAAAACGATTCGAAATCCTTGTGCTCTCCGCCTGCTTCAAGCGATCTCTCCATGTCGTCAACGACCGGCAGCAGCTCGCGGATCAGTCCTTCGTTTCCGTACTGGACGAGTTGGCTTTGTTCTTCGCGCGTCCGGCGGCGGAAATTCTCAAATTCCGCGACTTTGCGAAGGATCTGCTCCTTCGCTTTTGCGAGTTCATCTTTTAGTTCTTCGATACCTTGAACTGCCTCTTCAGTATTTGCTTGTTCTTGATCCGAACCGGACTGCTCGTCGGTCGCGAGGTCCTGTTCATTCTCTTCGGGATGTTTGTGTTGTTCAGACATTGATGCGATCAATGTGAGTTGTTAACGATTTAGTTCATTGACAAAGAATTTTAGCGACGTGCTGCACGACGGCGATCATCCGCGCGTAGTCCATCCGCCTCGGACCGAAGACGCCTATCGTGCCGTTCAGCGGTCCGTATTGGTAGGGAGTTGCAATGATGCTGTAGTCCTGCAGCTCCACTTCTTTATTTTCACTTCCGATCCTGATGGATAGCGAACTGCTGTTCCCTACCTCGTCCAGGATATGGATGATGACATTCTGATTTTCTACGATCTCAACGATCTTCTTCAACTGCGCCGGGTCTTCGAATTCCGGCTGATCGAGCACGCCGAGCATGCCTTCGATGTGAACGCGTTCCGGATCGAGATGATCGGAGAACACCTTGTCGGACGATTCAATAAACAAACGTATCAGACCGTGGTCGTGATGTGCATCCTTGATCCGCTCGTGGAATGTCTCGCGGATTTCGCGCAGCGTCAATCCCGCCAGGCGCTCGTTCAACAGCGCTTTGATTTGCTCCAACTGCTCACGGGGATATTCCGAGTGAATCTCGAGCACCATCGTCTTCACCAATCCCGTCACAATCGAAAGTATGACAAGGATTTTATTCGATGAGACCTGCACAAGATCGAGGGAGCGCAGTCTTCCGGAGCCGATTTGCGGAGAAGAAACCACTGCAAGCTGATGAGAAATCTTCCCGAGCAGCGAGGAACAGCTCTTCAACAAGCCCTCGAAGTCCTGGCTTTCGGGAGATTGCATCAGCAGGTTGATAAGCTGCCTGTCCGTATCGCGAAGCTGGCCTTCCTGCACAAGCTCATCCACGTAATACCGGTACCCGACATCGGTAGGGATCCGCCCTGCAGATGTATGCGGATGATCGATGAAGCCTTTTTCTTCCAGATCGGACATGACGTTCCTGATCGAGGCAGCGCTGAGGGCGACGTCCATCTGCTTGGAGATCGTGCGCGAGCCGACAGGATGCGCCGTCATAACATACTGCCGTATGATATGTTCGAGAACGGTTTTTTCCCGATCGTTCAGTTCCGGTATGTCTGGCGTAATGCTCATAGCGTCGAAGTATCCGGAGAAGGTGCACTGCGTTCATCGTAACGCGCGCAAAACCTAACCCCTTGAAATATAAGAAACATAGCACTCTCAACGGAAGAGTGCTATGCTCTATAACGCGTTCTCACGCGATTTTGTTCACTATTCTTCTGGAAGCGCTACGCCTGCAATTTGCCCTTGATCCTGCCTTGCAGGAGATCATCAAGGGAAGAGATAAAGCTGGATTCGGTCATCACCAGGGAGCACCCGGCATTCATCGCCGATTTGCTGTCCTCGGCACTGACGTCTCGCTTGAATCCGACGATTGTGATGTTCTTCGTGTGGTCGTCGTCCCGGATCTGTTTAATGCTATCGAGCGGGTGCAGCTGCTCTGCCTCCAGGTCGATGAGAAGAATCTGAGCTTCCTCTCCATGTGCTTTTGCAAGTAAATCGTGCGGTGTAAAGGTCGCGATCGTCGGAATCTGCAATGCCCTGGCAGCGGAATTCACCCGCGTTGAAAGCATCAGATCCGGGATCCCGATAAGTACTGGATTGGTCATGAAAAACCTCACATTGGCTGGTCTGCGACTGCGAAATCTATTGTATCGAAAAGTTCTCCATCTGCATAGATCTCCACGGCGTACTGGCCTAACGGAAGCGGGTTCGTGAGCGTCAGCGAGAATTCGATCCAGCTTTGCTCTTCAACGGATACCTCCGCAGCAGCGATATCGGCCATGCCGGATTCCAACTGCTGGAACCAGCGGGCTTCCAGAATCACAGGCTCAGTCGTCGCACGCTTGTATGCGATACAATAGACCTTCTGCAATCCGGTCGGCAGGACGAATCCCGGATCGAGCGGGAAGCGTGCATCGTTGACGCGTGTCGCCATGACGATCTCACTGAGGGGACCCTGCTCGTAGGTAGGATCGATCGTAAAGTTCACATCCTGATCGTGGCTGCCGTTCAGGTAAATCTTCACCGTGTACTCGCCGTACCGGAAGCCGGTCGGTGGCGCTCCGTAGGTAAAATCTACCCACCCATCGGATTCCATATCGATGTCGGTAGAATCCATCGGAACGATGTCGCCGGTTTCGGGGTCCGTCCACTGCCAGACGGCTTTCACGTTGGTGGCGCTTGGAGCATTGGCCAGCTGCACTGCACAGTGCAATACCTGCGTGTATTTCTTGTACGACTCTGTGGTTTCAATCGGTTCGAACGTCTCTGGGTTCACGTCTGTGGCCATGACCGCCTGGGGGATGTTCGCCGTGCTGAATTGACATCCGGTGAACATTGCAGTCGATGCTATTACTGTAAAGGCAAAGACCGCTATGCCGAGGCCTTTTGCCGTGTAGTTTGTCTTCACGAACCATACTCCTGATAATTGTAGGAAATTACTCATGCGAAAGATACACCCCTGCCGGTCTCAAATCAATCTGAACCCGGGCCCTCGATAATCTGCTTGAATTCGCCGAGGGTATCCTCGACGATTATCTGCCGAAGGAGCTCAGTCCCCTGCTTGTGGCTTGGAAGCGGCAGCATGGAGATGGCAGTTTCGAAACTGCCCCATAGGAACGTGCTGTGTTCATCGCTCAGCGCAACGGGAGCATCGGGAGGAACCTCGAGGGCAAATACCGGCACCTGGTGGATGCAGTCGCTTCTCTGGGAATAAAACGAGGCAATCATCGGCAGAATGATGATTTTCTCGGCAGCGAGAGATGTTTCTTCAGCGATTTCCCGAAACGCACTTTCGTATGCTCTCTCGCCTGCTTCTACCGTGCCTGTAATCACCTGCCAGAGGTTGGGGTAGATATCTTCGTCGGGGGAACGCTTAAGTATCAGGTATTCGGGCAGGCCATCGATCATTCGATAGACGTGCACCTGGATCATCCGGGCTGCTATATCCAAACGATAATACTCCTCGCTGTTCGCAATCAGTGTAAACTTACAAACTAAACGGATACAAGGCTGTCATGCTGCCACTGCCATATTGGCGGTACCCATGACATGCTGGAACAATTTCCTGCCAGAATCCGATGTATTTGGTAGATTGAGACCAAAATACTGTGCTGGCATGTTGCTTGCGGTAGAATAGGCTACAACTCTTGTACCTCCCGCAATTTCTTTCCTCATCGAATCACAGCACACAACACGCTCTCAGGAAAGGGATGCCGGCAACGAAGAAGAAGGACTTATTATGGCAGACGAAAAGCACTACGACATTGTAGTGGAACAAGCAGAAAACAACGATCAGGAATTTCATTCGAACGGGGAGCAGGCGATTCCCGTCCTGCCGCTGCGAAACGTGGTATTCTTCCCCGGGCAGATAATGCCGCTGTTTGTCGGCCGCCCGAGTTCGGTCCGGCTGATCGAAGAGGCATACCGCAATCAAACGCAGGTGCTCGTCCTTACACAGAAGGATTCGAGCGTGGACGTGCCCGTGCTGAGCGACTTGTTCGATATCGGCACTGTGGTACGGGTCGTGAAGATCTACACCATGCCCGACGGCTCGAAGAGTATCGTCGTGCAGGGCTCACACAGGGCAAGGGTCGGCGAGCTCGTCTCGGAAGACCCGTATTTGCGTGCAGAGATCGAACAGCTGCAGGAAGTCGAACCCCAACCCGGCGATGTGGAAGTCTCGGCTATGGTGACGAATGTCCGGAGCCTGCTGAAAAAGCTCGCGGAACTCGTTCCCGACTTCAATCCAGAACAGTTGAACACCATCCTGAACACCGAGCATCCGGCAACGTTTTCGAACCTGGTATCGGCGCTTGTGAATCTCCCAATTGCTGAGAAGCAGGAACTCCTCGAAACTCTGGAGCTCAAGGAGCGCCTGAAGAAGGTGACCGTTGCGCTGACGAAGAACATCCAGCAGCAGGAACTGAGCCAGAAGATTCAGAGCGATGTGCAGGAGACGATCAACAAGACGCAGCGCGAGTACTTCCTTCGCGAGCAGCTTCGGGCCATCAAGAAGGAACTCGGCGAGGACAACGACCAGCTTGAAGTCGACGAGATGCGGGAGAAGATCGAGAACCTCGGCATGCCCGAAGAAGTAAAGAAAACCGCCTTGAAGGAGCTGGACAGGCTCCAGATCATTAACCCCGCAGCAGCGGAATACACCGTCGCCCGAACCTACCTGGAATGGCTCATCGATATGCCCTGGTCGGTGGAGACGGACGATAATCTTGATATTAAATCCGTACGGGAGAAGCTGGACGAGGACCATACCGGCCTGGAAAAAGTGAAGAGCCGTATCCTTCAGTACCTCAGCGTACGGAAGCTGAAGGACGATATGCGCGGCCCGATCCTATGCTTCGTCGGCCCTCCGGGTGTGGGTAAAACATCGCTCGGAAAATCTATCGCCGAAGCCATGGGAAGAAAGTATGTACGCTTCTCGCTCGGCGGTGTGCGCGACGAAGCCGAGATCCGCGGGCACAGGCGCACCTATATCGGAGCGCTGCCGGGGAGAATCATCCAGAGCCTGAAGAAGGCCGGCTCGAACAACCCCGTTATGGTGCTCGATGAGATCGACAAGGTCGGAATGGACTTCCGCGGCGACCCGTCGTCGGCACTTCTCGAGGTGCTGGATCCGGAGCAGAACAATACCTTCAGCGATCACTACCTGGAAGTCCCGTTCGATCTATCGAAAGTGCTCTTTATCGCCACGGCGAATATGGCCGAGCCCATCCCTGCCGCACTGAAGGACAGGATGGAGATTATCTACATCCCGAGTTACATCCTCGATGAGAAGCTCGATATCGCGAAGAATCACCTCCTCCCGAAACAGCTCGAAGAACACGGTCTGACCGAAGCGCAGTTGAAACTATCGGACGAGGTGATCTCCACGGTCATAGATACCTACACGCGCGAACCCGGCGTCCGAAACCTGGAACGTAAACTCGCGGATATCTGCCGCGCCGCTGCACAGCGGATCGTGGAAGAGGAACTCGATGCGGTTGACGTCAAAGTGGATGACCTGCCGGACTACATCCAATCGCGCAAGTTCTATCCTGAAGTGAAGGGCAGGATTGACCGCGCCGGTATTGCAACCGGGCTGGCATACACTCCGACAGGCGGAGATATTTTGTTCATTGAAGCGAACAAAATGCCCGGAAAAGGGAATCTGACCGTCACAGGCCAACTAGGCGATGTGATGAAGGAATCCGTCCAGGCTGCCATGAGCTACATCGGGGCAAATGCAAAGGACCTGGGTATCCCGGAGGACTTCAAACAGAAGAACGACATCCATGTTCACGTCCCCGCCGGCGCTATTCCGAAGGACGGTCCTTCCGCAGGCATAGCGATGCTTACCGCGCTCACCTCGCTCCTTACAGACGACGTGGTGCGCAACGACCTTGCTATGACTGGCGAAATCACACTTCGCGGCGCAGTGCTGCCCATCGGCGGCGTCAAGGAAAAGGTTTTGGCGGCGCACCGGGCGGGAATAAAATCCGTGATCCTGCCGAAAAAGAACGAAGAAGACGTGACGAAGGACGTGCCGGATAAGGTTCGGAACGAAATGGAATTTCACTTCGTCGAAGAGATGGGAGAGGTGTTGAAGATCGCACTAAATTCCCCAGATACGCAAAAATAGTCACATACGGGTTGATTATGCAAGCGGAATATATTATCTTTGTGCAATTGTGCGATTATTTTACCGAAACGCTCACTTGCAACATTGAGGTCGAATGAAGAACAACAAAGACACCGCTGCTAAGCCGGTCAAGGTAAAACAAACCGGCAAAGTTATTGGGATGATCATCACAGACTGCCCGCTTTGCAACAACACGATCAGTTTCGATATTCAGACGGCAAAATTCTGCCCGTACTGCAATGCCGAAGTCAACGTCGATCTGGGTAAGGTCGAAGTTACCGTGAAAGCTCAGCGCACTGCGAACAGCAAGTCTGGTTCCAAGAAGAAAGTCGCCTAGCGGTTCACCTTTAGCATACTTCAAAAGAATCAGCCCGGTCCTCGTACGGCCGGGCTTTTTTTATGTGCCTCGTTGTACTCCTCCCGGCGGTCATTGATCGAAGCTGCGCCACGGCGCGCCTACATAAGAATCCCAGCGCTTGCTCAGCCCTGCTAGTAATTCACCTCGATGCTGAGCTTGTACCGGATATCATCGGCGGGGAGATTTTCCGGGGCGATTGCATCGTCGTATTCCATTGTCTCCTTCCCAAAATCGAATACGATCTTGCTCTGCTTGTGCCAATACCATGCTACGCCTGCTATAATGGTATTGGTCCGGATCTCGCCGCCGATATCCTGCATGACGAGATGATCGTACTGACCAAACACGTGGAACGGTGCGCCGGGCAATCCTGCATCGCAGAATCCGGAATAGCCTTCAAAATCTGCCGCGTCGCCATCGGCAGCGAGATTCGAGCCCTTGTAATTACCGGTTCCGTTATAAAGCAGCGCAACGGTTCTAATGTGCTGCGACTCGAACGAGGCAATGCCGGTATGCATTGTATAGTCGGGTTCGAGGCTTGTGTTGCCTTTGCCGTACGCCCCGCCGTATGAAAACTGCAGTCCGCTGATGATCCCCGGCAGCGGCCGTACCGAGAGGCGGGTTTCGATGGTTTTATTGGTGTTCTGCCCGAGCGCATGGTAGCCGCCGCCGTTGAACACG
>PABJ01000044.1 GCA_002699105.1 Ectothiorhodospiraceae bacterium
CTCGCGCTTCTTCCAATCGTAATACCCGCTGCGGCCGACACCGAAGAGTGTGCATAGTGAGGTCACACGGTGGTGTTTTTGGTGGCATCGTATCAAGGCGTACCTCACTTCATGCGGCTGAAGATGCCAATCGTTTTTTTTAGAATGTCGCGTTCTTCTCTGACCTTGGCCAGCTCACGCTCCAACTCTTTAATGCGCTCCTGTTCCGGGGATATCGCCGATGTTTTCTCGATCACCGCATCGCCTTTGACCTCGTACTTTTCGCGCCAGCGCCACAGGTTATTCTCGGGGATACCAAGATCACGGGCCACACCAGCGACCGTCTGTCCCGGCTGATAACTCAGCTGTACAGCCCGCTTCTTATACTCGTCACTATACTGTTTTCTCGACATAAACACTTCTCCTTGAGGTAAAATACCCCCTTATCGAAGTGTCCGCAAAAACGGGGGAAGTCCAAAGAGCTCACCACCACGCCCTCCCCGGACGGTACGCCACGGCGCATCTTCGACCTTTGACCGCCGTACGCGCGGAGCGCGAACCAGTTCCGCAGATAGTATTGATAGTTTTCCAAATCCCCCCGCTGCATCCGGCTGCGCCGGATTCGCGACCCCCTTACGCCACGGCGCACAGGTGACAAGGGGGATGGGTTCTACCCGTACGCCTCTAATTGATTGAGACCCCACTACACCACGAGGCATCTACGACCCGCCACGTCCCTACCCGATCAATTCCCGCTGAGCCTCCTGGGGACGATCCAGATCGAAACGGACAAGTGCGAGTTCTTTCCCTTGATGTGCAGCGGATAGCATCACGGTATCCCCAATCGCATCCTGCCACGCACCGGTGATCTGCGCGCTTTCGTGAATATGACCGTGGAGCGTGAGATATGGACGGCAATTCTCGATAAACCGCCGGATGGCAATACTGCCGACATGCACATCCAGCGGCACGTGGTCTACCTGCTTGCCGTCCAATGCGGCACGGTCGAGCTTCGTCTGGTAGGGCGGTGAGTGGAACAGCACTACCGTCCGCTGCAGAGACGCATCCCCGAACAGCTCCTTCAAATCTGCTGAGATAGTTGCGTACTTCACCGCCAGCGGATCTACGGGCACCGTGCGCATGCCTTCTTCCGGCGATATGCTGCCGATATCGGTATAGCGAGAAACGTCGTACCGCTCCCAGTCCTTGAGTTGGAACGGAGACGGCGGCACGTAGTTATAGCCCACAATGGTGTACGGACCCACGGCTGCGGGCTTCATGTGGATGTATTCCCATAGGCCTTCATTCTGCATTGCGAGCACTTCTCCCTCAATCCTCGCGCCGTCGTCGTTGCCAAGGATGGATAATACACGAACGCCGAGGTCGCGCACTCTGGCCAATTCCAGGCGCAGGTAGTCGATGAAATCCGCAGCAGTTTTCGATCTCCCACCGATTCGTCCGGTGCCCCCAGGCATGAGGTCGCCGCCGAGGAAGACAACCTCCGGGCGCTCCTCGTGGATTGCGGTGAAAAGTCTCTCGTAGCGCGGGAGCTTGCCGTGAAGATCAGAAACGAAGAAAGAAGTCATGAAGTTTGAAGGGTGAAGTTAGAAGTTTGAAGGGTGAAATAAGCGAATGTAGTACCAATCTCGGAGTGTGATATACCATAATGCCTGTTCATTTCTGCCTTGCGCGCATTTTCTTAATGATAGAAGTCAGGATTGCTATCAGCTCATTGCACTCGCTCAAGATTGTATTCGTGTCTTCCTGTTTCACTAAACCATTGGAAGCTATCAGCCGAAGCCAGTAGTGCGTCTCCCGAGCTTCTTTACAGGCGATACTGTATTTATGGATGAAGTCCGCATCGCTTTGCGATGCTTGGGCTTCTTCCACATTTGCCCCGACTGATGTTCCAGAGCGCAGCAATTGTGTCGCAAGCGTGCGCGATGCTCCAGGAGTTTTCTCCAGAGCCCGGCAAAGCTTCACGATTTGCTCCGCAAACTTAAACGTCCGTTCGGGCAAATCACTTTTCATATCCGACCTCAAATTCTCTTTTCTCTCCTTCAAACTTCACACTTCTCACTTCAAACTTCAAGCGGAGAATAAAAAAGAAAGGGCGAACCAATAGGTCCGCCCAGACGGGCGCAGCAAGCGGCGCCCCTACGTACTAGGATCGTCTATTAATACATTCCGTCCATGCCGCCGCCTGGAGGCATTGCGGGCATATCAGCTTTCTCTTCCGGAATCTCGACGATCGTTGTCTCCGTGGTGATGAGCAGCGATGCAACGCTGGATGCGTTCTCGAGCGCAATGCGGCTCACCTTCGTCGGGTCGATGACGCCGGCTTCCATGAGATTTTCATAGACCTCGGTCGCGGCATTGAATCCGTAGTCGCCTTCGCCTTCCTTGACCTTCTGCACAACGACCGAGCCTTCGAGGCCGGCATTGTTGACGATCTGGCGGATGGGCTCTTCGAGCGCTTTGCGGATGATCTGCACGCCGATTTCCTGATCCTTGTTGGCAACCTTCAAGCCTTCAAGCGACTTGATAGCGCGGAGCAATGCAACGCCGCCGCCCGGCACGATTCCTTCTTCCACGGCTGCGCGGGTCGCATGGAGTGCATCCTCGACACGGGCTTTCTTTTCCTTCATTTCCACTTCCGTCGCTGCGCCGATCTTCAGCACGGCAACGCCGCCGCTCAGCTTGGCAAGGCGTTCTTGCAGCTTCTCGCGGTCGTAGTCGGAGGAGGTGTTATCGATCTGGCCCTTGATTTCCTTGATGCGCTTCTGGATCTCGTCGCTCTCGCCAGCGCCTTCAACGATCGTGGTCGTGTCCTTATCGATCTCGACCTTCTTGGCCGTACCGAGGTAACCGAGCGTTGCGTTTTCGAGCTTGTAGCCCTTCTCTTCGCTGATGACGGTACCCTTGGTGAGTACGGCGATATCTTCGAGCATGGCCTTGCGGCGGTCGCCGAAGCCTGGTGCCTTCACGGCGGCAACTTTCAGCGTGCCGCGGAGCTTGTTCACGACGAGGGTCGCGAGCGCTTCGCCTTCGATGTCCTCGGAAATAATGAGGATCGGGCGGCCCTGCTGGGCGGCTTTTTCGAGGATCGGAAGGAGGTCCTTCATGCTGCTGATCTTCTTATCGTGGATAAGAATCAGCGGATCCTCGAGGATCGTCTTCATGCTGTCGGCGTCGGTGACGAAGTACGGGCTCAGGTAGCCGCGGTCGAACTGCATACCTTCGACGACTTCCATGAACGTATCCATACCCTTTGCGTCTTCGACCGTGATGACGCCGTCCTTGCCGACCTTATCCATCGCGTCTGCGATGAGCTGGCCGATCGTCATATCGCTGTTCGCGGAGATGGCGCCCACGTTGGCGATATCCTGCTTATCGTTGATATCGCGGCTCATGCCCTTCAGGCCTTCCACTGCTGCACGGACGGCAGCGTCGATTCCGCGCTTGATATCCATCGGGTTGCCGCCCGCGGTGACGACCTTGAGGCCCTCGCGGACGATTGCCTGTGCAAGCACAGTTGCGGTGGTGGTACCGTCGCCGGCAACATCGGAGGTCTTGGAGGCGACTTCCTTCACCATCTGTGCGCCCATGTTCTCGATCTGGTCTTCGAGTTCGATTTCCTTTGCGACTGTAACGCCGTCCTTGGTGACGGTCGGTGCGCCGAATTTCTTATCGATGATGACGTTCCGGCCTTTCGGTCCGAGCGTCACTTTCACCGCGTTTGCGAGCTTATCAACGCCGCGCTTCAAGCCGGTGCGCGCATCTACGTTAAAGGTGATTTCTTTTGCAGCCATTGCTGTGTAATCTCCTGTGTGATTCTGTATTCGTGTTCAGTTTCGTAAAATTCGTAGGGATAGAGGATTCGCCTGTTACAGAGTAGCCTGTTAAGGGCAAACCTGTTTAGACGATTGCGAAAATATCGCTTTCGCGCATGATGAGAAGCTCTTCGCCATCGACGGTGACCTCGGTGCCGGAGTACTTGCCGTAGAGCACCTTATCGCCGACCTTCAATTCCATTTCGATGGTGTTGCCTTCGTCGCCCTTCTTTCCAGGACCTGCCGCGACGATTTCGCCCTGCTGGGGCTTTTCCTTTGCGGTATCGGGGATGTAAAGGCCGCCTGCGGTTTTCTCTTCCGCCTGAAGCGGACGCACGACAACGCGATCTGCGAGGGGCTTAATGTTGACTGCCATTGCTGACATTCCTCCACTAAAGTGTTGATATAATTGGACTTACAGTAATGTAAAAGATGAATATCTGATTGCTGTTCTTCTTTCTCAGCACCGGTTACCCAGTGAGAGAATTCTCGTATTAGCACTCACTCTTGCTGAGTGCTAGAACATCAACAAAGATAATGTCTCCGGAGTTTCCTGTCAAGAGGGGGGTTGTGTACCGAAGTAAAAAAGCCCGGCAAGTGCCGGGCTTTTTTAGCATCGGATGGCGAATGCGCCGGGGGCGCAAATGCCATCGAATAGGTGCTTTAGCGGATAATCTGGGAAATTACCATCGCATACAGTGCGATATACCAGAATGCGTACATGATTGATCTTCTCAGTGTTTGATTCCTACAAAATTGGCTGATACCGCCACCTCCATGGCGCCACCAGCCGTCAACTACAAATCATATACGCGATGTCCGGTTCAAGGTTGCACCAGGTTGCAGATTTCAATGTTAAGAAATTGTTACGTTCATGTCTCTGGTATCCTATCACACACACCTTTGGGTGCGAGGTGTGTAGTATTTCAAGAGGCACTCTAGCGTCGTACGGTCACCATCCTTGTCGAAGCCGACGTTGCACTGCTCAGACTGAGGAAATAATTCCCCGCCGGTAGACCGGCAGTAGCGATCTCCTGCGTGTGCAGGCCAACGCCCGGGGCACCCTCGTAGAGCGTGCGTATCACTCTACCAGATGCGTCGAATAGAACCAGACGCACATTACCGGCGTCGGGAATGCCAAAACGTACGGTAACGTTACCGGCCACAGGATTCGGGTATGCGGATTCGAGATACAGCGTACCGGGCAGATGTTGCGCTGCTTTCACCGATACAGTTGAAACATTTGACGAAAACACCCCGCTCCCGTATGTCCCGACAGCAACGAATCCATCGCTGTTACGCGAACGCATGCATGTCACAATAGAACTTCCGATAGATGTGGCACCCTCCTTCATCCATACCGTGGATTGCCCTGCGAGGTCGGTGGTCGAATACAGTCCCGTGCTTGTTCCAACTAAATACAACGTCCCGCCCTGTCTCGTGACGATCTCCGCCCATCTGCAACTTGGACCAGCTCCTAAACCGTCGGGCTGTTCTTCAAGGTTCCCACTGACATCTTCCCACGATTGCCCGCCATCCGCTGAAAAGAAGAGACTCGGTAGCTCATAATTCGACACGACGACCAAGAGTTTATTCTGATCTATTTTATCGACAGCAATGCAGGAGATATTTCCCTTAAATGGGAACGCGCCGTCATCGATCCGGACAGGCTTATCGGTCGTAGTTTTGGCCTCATCCAACCAGTACAGCCACCCCTCGTCGGTTGCAAAGTAGATACCCGTCGGAGTTCCGTAGGTCGGCGTCATCGCACTAATGAAACCGCGAACCGGGCCGGTTGCTGTGAGTTGCTCCCAATTGTTGAGCACATCCGGGTTCGAAAGGTCCGTGTTCCTATATATGTACTCCCTGCCGGCAAGATATCCGGTATTCGGGTCACTTGGATCCAGATACCAATCTGTCCTGAAACCGAAGCCGTCATTGGCCAAGCTGATGCCGGATATTCGCTGAACCGCAGATACATTCAAATCTTCATCGGTGGTGGCCTTCGTCACGATCCCGGAGTACATCGAGCAATAGTAGGTATTTTCTTCATCGGGGGCGATCTCGCAACCAAATCCGTCACCGCTACCGACCATCCTCCATTGATCGCTGCTCCCGAGGGACGCAAATGTTCCGTTATCCTGCAATCCTCCGACAATACGTTCATCGCCGATTGCCGAGGGATGAATGCCGAGTGCATAGAATTGCGTTGAAATCAGCCCGTTATTCAGCTCTGTCCATTCAACTTCTTCACTTTCGCAGTCCATGGTTTTGCTCACGCCCCCGTCGGTGGCAGTATACATGACTTTGGCATCGTCCGCAGCGAACACGATTTCGTGTACATCGGGGTGATGGTTTGGATAGAAGATATTCAGCCAATCGAACAGAGGATCTTCCAGCTTGAAATCATGATGATATCCGCCAATCCAGGAAGTGTTCGAATTGGTAGCGAACCCGTCTGTACTTCGGTACAAGCTCGTCGCTCCAAGGTACACGATCTCGGGATTTTCCGGATTGATCTTCACGACGAGATTATAGCCACTTTGCGTGTTGAACCGTCCGTAGTTTCCAAAAACGGGGAGATTGTCAGAAAGGTCTTCCCATGCACCACCGGTGCCGCTGCCGTCGCCGGAAATATATGTGTATTTATAGAGTCCCGAATAATCCGCGGAACCAGTGAAATTCACTGTCTCGAACCCTTCGTCCCAATTGCTCGAGAGGAAATACACAGTGTTGGGATCGGATGGTGCAGCATCGGCCACGATCCGCCAAGTCCCTGTCGGGTAGCCTTCCGGGGTAATATCCACCCAATCAATCCCATTCTCGGAGCGGAACAATCCGCCGGCTTCCGGTTGAATGCTCACAGGAATGCCTGATTGGTTTACTACCACGGAGCTGAGCATGGCGTACAACACACCGTTCGGATCGATAGTGATATCAGTTTTGAAACTGAGACGATCCATGCTCGAAGACTCCCTGCCGAGGACCAGTTCCCAATCGGTTCCGCCATTTGATGAGCGAAACACACCACCAACCGTAGCGGCATAGAGAACGTCCTCAGTGAGGTTTGTATGGTCAACCACGAGCCTGTAGACATAACTCCAATTGTTGAGCTCGTGCGGTAAACTCGATACAGTTGAAGGTATGGCGTCCCAGGATGCACCATTATCTGTTGATTTGAATAGTCCATCTCCTCGATATAACTCCTGGTAGCTAACATGGTATTCCCCCGTACCATAATACCATGTGTTCGTGCGGCCTGGACGAGTATCCTGTACGAGGCAGGACACACCCCGGAGTCCCGTAATGTCTGTGGTGAGCACCCACGAAGTACCGCCATCGATAGAACGCCACATTCCACCGCTGACACCGCCGGAGAGGATGTTCATTGGATTCTCAACATCTATTGCAAGCGCGCGGGCTCGGCCGCCCACATTAAAGGGTCCGCGAGGCATCCAAGTTTGCGCAGCGACACCGCTGGTTTTCATTGTCTCGCCTCCCCTCTCGGCAATGGTTGGTATCGATGCGCTGAACTGTAACTCCCGGGCACGAATGTTTTGAGGTAACTTCCCTGTCGCTGGGTTCGCAGTCAGCTTCAACTCATGGTGAACGCGCGAAGCTGGATTATCCGGTACAGGGCTCACATCAAACGTTTCGGGAATTTCTTGCGCAAATGTGGATACAGTGAGAAGCAGCACAGCTGTGAGCGTGGCTTTTATCATCCGATCACTTCCTTCCGGCTGGAGATGCAGCGCGACTGAATTAGGATATAATCCAGTGTATTCCCCGCGTATTGGATTTCCTACGCAGTCGAGCTGAGATTTTCGAAACATGTTGGTTTCCATCACAATACCACATTTAGGGTTGAATGCAAAGCGCAGCCAAGAGTGCGGCACTTGCCCCAAGAGCGAGAAGTGACTGACGTGCGAACGCTAAACGGATCCATGAATGCTCAACGTCCGTAGAAATCCCTGGGCTATTTAGGACTAGCCCCTGGCATCCATGCGGCTGCGTCTGGTAAGATGTTGAGATGAGAAGTGAGGTGCCTAGTACTCTATCACGCCGCTGGGGGCCTGGCGGGTGGAATCGCGGCGGCGGGGCGGCGGGGCGCCTGCGATATGCAGCGTGCAATACCCCGGCACGTACTTATCGTGTACCCACTCGGTAACGGTACGCGGGCAGGCACCCGTGGCAAGGTTTTGCGTATCCAGGCAGATCCGCTGGCGGCTCACACCCTCGGGCACAGCGAAATCGCGCACCGGCAGTTTTATACGTTTATCCCCGTAAACGCCTTTCATGAATCGCGCCCAGATCGGCGCGGCGGCTTTGCTCCCCTGTCCGTAGGAGCCTGTAAACATCACACGGCGGTCGTCGAACCCCGTCCACACGCCGGCGACAAGGTTCGGTGTGAAACCCATAAACCATGCGTCTGCGTAGTCCTGCGTGGTTCCGGTCTTTCCTGCTGCGGGTCCGGTGAAGTACCGCCGTGTGCCTGCAGCCGTCCCGCTCGTAACCACGGATCGCATCATGTCGGACATGATGAATGCCGTTTCCTTGCTCAGCACTTCGCGCGATTCGCCGGTATTTACCTCGATTGCTCTGCCGTGGCGGTCTTCAATCCGCAGCACGGAAATGGGCTCGGAGTAAATACCTTCATTCGCGAATGCACCGTACGCCGAGGTCAATTCCATGGGCACAACTTCCGAGGTGCCGATGGCGAGCGAGGGGTATGGGCGCAGCGGCGAACTGATTCCCATACGGTGGGCGTACCGCACCACCTCGTCCGGCGGAGCGATTTCCATAATCGTGTGAATGGCAATAAGGTTGACGGATTTCATCAATCCACGGCGGAGTGTGTACAAGCCGCCGGTCGAGCCGTCGAAATTCCGCGGTCGCCAGCGTTTGGCGCTGCCGTCGTCGATCGAGATGGGTTCGTTCGGCAATTGGTACGCAGGTGTGTAGCCGTTATCTATCGCCACGGTATAGACGAACGGTTTGAATGTCGATCCCGGCTGGCGGGCAATCTGCGTGCAGTGATTCAGGCCGTAGCGGAAGTCCAGCTCGCTGTTCCCCACCATAGCCATGATGTGTCCGGTTCCGGGGTCAATCGCCGTAAACCCGACTTGAATTCTGGTGATCTCCCGCTTCACGGAGTCGATAAACGCTTCGTCGCGTCCCTTCCGGATTTCAACGAGTTGCTTGGCATCGCCGTTGGGCGCGTTTTTGTATTCCGGCAACTGCCGAATCGCGCGCTTCTTGTATTCGGCGAGCAGTGCCCGGTGGCGGGGTTTATCCCAGCTCCATCGTTTATCGAACAGCTCCTGGAATTCCTCCAGGTGTTCCTGCACAGCTTTGTTCGCATGCTCCTGCATGCGCGTATCGATGGTCGTATAGACGGAGAGCCCATCGCGGTACAGGTTAAACCCGTACTTCTCAGCTTTCTCGCGGAGCTGCTGGCGC
>PABJ01000045.1 GCA_002699105.1 Ectothiorhodospiraceae bacterium
CATCATGTCCTCGGAATCGCTAATATGCGCGGCGATATCGTCTCTGTCTTCGATTTAGCAGCGCTTACTATAGATGAACCGATGGCAACCGTAAATCGGCCAAACCTCATTCAAGTCGACTATGAAGACACGACGGTTTGTTTCGCGGTTGCGGAACCGCCGAACAGCCTCACCATCCCTGTGGATACCATCAAGAAGCAGGCGTCGAATCCCCCCGCCGATCCGAACGGCCTCGTCGCGGAATACGTGGAACTCGGGGAGCATCTCATCCAGATCATTCCGGTGGACCGCCTGTTGGCACACCGGGCCCTTGTACAACTCATTTCATCTTATTCGGCTGAATAGCTATGAAAACAACGCAATCCATCAGCACGAAATTTATCCTCTCATTTTTGATTATCGGTCTTATACCGGTCATCATTTTCGGTGTCATCTCGTACTATCAATTGACGAGCACCATTAAGGAGGATAAGGAACGGGCGCTCCTGACAACGAGCGAAAATAAAATCCAGGCGCTGAAGACCTGGCTGGAAGAGGTGCAGCTGCAAGGTAATATCCTGCAGCATAGCCAGAGCATCAAAGATTATGCACCGATCATTGCCAGCGATCCGACCCCCGCATCGCAGCAATTGCGCAATCAGGCCGATGCTGCATTGAAGCGTTCGCTGGAGCAGCAAATAACCAAGCAGCAAGACCGCGAACAGCAGGATAACTTCGTGGGTATGTACCTGATCGATCAGGAAGGAAGGGTGCGTTTCTCCCTGTTCGATGAGAAAACACCTACAACCCAGAAGGTTACCAACGCGGAGTTCTTCCGGGCGGGCCGCGTGCAAATGTATGTGACGGACGTCATGTTCTCGCCGATTTCGCAGCAGCCTTGCATTATCGTTTCGGCACCTGTTCTTAACGAACGAGGCGAAACTGTCGCTGTGCTTGTCCTCGAAGTTGGATTGCGCAAGGTCGATAAAATCGTTCACAGCCGCATCGGAGTCGGCAACGAAGGACAGCCGTTCCTGCTGAACAGCAAGGGGCAGATCATTTCGTCGACGCGATTTCAGGAACAGCCGATCCTGACGCAGCGCTACAGTACGGAAGGGATCAACCTGGCCCTGGCCAACCAAAAGGCAAAAGGCGAATTCGAAGGCGTGGATGGTCAACAAGTGATCGGAGCGTACGTTCCGGCAGGCATAAACGGGTGGGTTATCGCGATTGAAATCCCACTCAGCGAAGCGATGCGCGCATCGCACATGCTGGCATATCAGTTCATCGTACTTGCCATCATATTGGTGACGATCATTCTGTTTGTGGCCCGCCGCAATGCCAACAAGCTGGCTAATCCGCTCGTATCGATGACGAACACCGCACGGCTTGTCGCTGAAGGCGACCTCCGCGAGAAGGTAAGCATCACGTCGAACGACGAGGTGGGCGTTCTTGGTGAATCATTCAATACAATGATCTCATCCCTGGCTTCGATGGTAAGACGGATTCTCGAAATGGCAAAGAGCATTGAAAACACGGCCAACGGAATCCTGCAATCGACGCATGATCAGGAAGAAGTTACTCTTACGCAGTCTTCTGCAGTCAGCGAAACGAGTGCGACCATTGAAGAGCTCTCCATTTCGGCAAAGCAGGTGGCGCAGTCTGCACAGTCGATTATGCAGCAGGTAGAAGGAACTGCAACAAAGATTCTCTTCCTTTCCGAAAAAGCGCAGGAGATCAACAAGATCACCACGGTGATCGAAGAGGTCGCACACCAGATTCACTTGCTCTCTCTCAACGCCTCCATCGAGGCAGCGCGAGCGGGCGAGCACGGAAAGGGCTTCGAGGTCGTCGCATCCGAGATCCGGAAGCTGTCGGAGAAATCCAACAAGCAGACGACGGAGATCGCAACCATCGTCGAAGACATCCAAAATGCTATCTCGTCCGCCGTTCTTGCAACCGAACAGGCCGTAAACGGTGTCCGGTCGATCACAACATCGGTGCAGCAGCAGGATACTGCCACCGATCAGATTTCGGTCGCAATGCAGGATATCAACCAGAGTATGAAGAAGAGCATCGAAGGCACCAAGCGGACTCTGAATGCCGTCGAAGAAATGAAGACTGTGGTACGGTCGACGAACGAAGTAGCATCGCAATTTAAACTGGATTAACGTAATTCCCGGGAATAGAGTACGTTCCCTGCGGGACTGTAAACTACGGTAGGATATGCCTGAAGAATTGGTACGGCGGTTTTGTGAAGAGACGCTCGATCTACTGAAGGAGCTTTCAGCGGATGTGCTTTCCTATGAACAAGGGAAGGGATCTGCAGAGGTGCTCGAGCGGATACTTCGCGGTCTCCACTCCATCAAAGGCTCCTCCCGGATGTTGGGCCTGCGCGAATTCAGTGAATTAGTCCACGATGCAGAGGATCTCTTTGTACTCGTATCCGAGAAGACGCAGGCAATATCCCAGGATGAAGCCGATGCGCTGCTGGCGGTTCTGGATTCCATCGAAGATACCCTGCATGCAGTGTATGATGAAGTAGAGAGTATCGACTACCAGGCACAGCGCGCGGTCGTTGCCTCGGCAAAGGACACATTTGCTGCTGATGAGGGCGATGATATCGGGGTGTTTTCTACCTACTCTCCGGAAGTCTTCGACGTTCTGAGCCCCCAGCAGAAGAAAGAGTTCTTCGCGCATCAATCGCAATACGAGCATATTTACATTATCGGACTCTCCTTCCCGCGCACAAGCTTTTCCGTGGACGTACGAACTGTTCATTCAAAACTGAAAGGCATCGGCAAACTCATAGCGACGACCGGCACGGCTTCGCCGCCTGCAGAAGGACGCGACCTCAAGTTCCTGTTCCTGCAGCTATCGAATTCAGATCAGGCCGCCCTCCGAACGCTATTCTCGGATTATCATCCGGACATCTTGCTTGTCCCGCGCCCCGAGCAGAAGAACGGAAAGGCGCACTACGTCCCTGCGACTGCCCCGGCTCCAAAACCTCGGGTGGAAGAGGCTCCTCCGCGTGAAACAGCACCCCCGCCGGCGCCCCCTGCCGAACCTGCACCTCAGGAAGTGGTGCCCGTCGAGGTCAAGACTGATGCGGATACCCTTGATGTGACGGCTCCCAAGCCGGAGGAACGTCCACGCGCTTCAACACTCGCCGCGCTGCAAAAGCAATTCCCGGAAGTGGTTCAGGTACTCACACCGCAGCAGCAAGACCGGCTTACGAAGAATGTACCTCTATTCGAATACCTGTATATAATTGAACTTTCGTTCAATCGGAGCACGTTCGCAAACGATGTCCGTACGGTGAACAAAAACCTTTCAAAAGAAGGGCTGCTCATCTCAACGACCGGCACGGTAAAGAAGCCGGCGGATGGATTCGATATCAAGTTCCTCTTCACCGTGCTCTCGAGTCTTGATTCAAACAGGCTGCGTCAGATCACTGCAGATTTCAAACCCGAAATCCACGTACTGTTCGTTGATAGCACGGATCACACCGCTACTGAAATCCAAGAGTATTCGGATGAAACACCGCACGGCGAAGTTTTACAGCCGGTTGATGAAGGCAGGCAATCCAGCGCTCCCGAGAGATCCGCTCCACCAGCGCCTGCAGCACCACCAGCGCCTGCAGCGCTGCCTCAGAAGATCGCCAGCATCATTGAAGGCTACGCAGAGAATGAGTCTGAAATATTCGAAGTACTCTCCGTACAGCAGCAGGAGACGTTCGCGAAGAACATCCGGCACTTTAAGTATGCACTGAAAATTGAGCTATCCTTCATGCGAAGCACGTTTACGGACGATGTCCGGGACGTCAACTCCATTCTGAAGCAGCATGGAATCTTGCTCTCCACCACGGGGACAAAGTCGGCACCGACGCAGGGATACGATCTCAAGTTCCTCTTCTTCATGCTTAGCGATACATCGATAGAGAAGCTTGGACGGATCTTCCAGGAATACGCCCCCGCAATTAGCATCGTCGAGTCCGCGAAAAAGCAAGCGCAAGAAGTAGCCCAGAAGGATCGGCAACCGCAAGAGGATGCAAAACCCGCTGAGAAACCACAACCGTATACCGATACAGACCTCAGGCCTGCGACCGAACCGAGCAGCGAGCAAAGCGCCTCCGGTAGAACAAACGGCGAGCGGGTCCTGCTCACAGCGTTCGCAACGCAATTCCCTGAACTGCGGGCAGTACTCACACCGCATCAGGAAGACGCACTGCTTCACACCTCGCGGCTCTTCAAACATATCTATCAGATCGAGCTATCATTCGAACGCGCATCCTTCAGTCAGGATATACGAACAGTTAGCGGTAAGCTAAGTCGGGAGGGCACGCTGCTTTCCTCAACTGGTACAACCCAACAACCCGCCGACGGCTTCGATATCCGCTTCCTTTTTCTTCTCGTCACGAATTCAAACGAGAACGATATCCTCGCGTTGGTCGATGGGTATGCACCGGTTATCCGCCGACTTGAGTATGATAGGCATGCACCAGCAAAAGCTCCACAGCCAACATCAGTTCAGGCAGAAACTGAATCCCAGGTCAAAGAGCCAGAGCTCCACGAAGCCCCTGAGCCTGAAAAACCTGTAGCCAGAGAGAGGGAGACCGAAGAACTTCTTGCCCCGCCGCAATCCGACCCGCTCGAAGTCCAAGAGGACGAACCGGAAGAGAAACATGTTGTAGACCTCCAGCCGGCACCAGCCAAGCAGGGAGAGGCACAAGAACAGGACGCAGATCAAGCCGATGAATCTCCGTACGGCGATGAATTCGAGAAGCTGCAAGAGTGGTTCCTCGACGAAGGCGACGAGATATTGCAATCGATTGCCACCGAGGTTGTCACACTCGAAAAAGCGGGCGATCCGGAGATCATCCATTCGATATTCCGCTCCTTCCATAACTTGAAGGGTAGCGGGGGCAGCTACAACTATCCGTATATCAGCCGCGTGGCTCATATCATGGAGTCCTTCGTGCAGCCGTACCGCTCTCAGCCGGAACCGCCCGATAGCGTGGCGATCGATAAGATCCTGCGAGGCGTGGATATTCTGTCCGATGTACTAAAAGCATGCCGCACGGGCAAGCACGACAAAATTCCTGTCGAAGAGATCGAACAGGAACTCCGCGATATTCTCGGCAGCAGCGATGCTCCGGAGCGCATCACACCGCTCAAGAAGAAAGAACCGAAGCCTGCCATAGAAGAGCACCTGAATGATTGGCAGCGCGTTGCCGAAGAAGTGCAAATCCGCGATGTCGAACAGACACAGCCACAGCCCGACACAGATTCGCCCTCAGCCTCAGAGCGCGCCCCGAAGCCTGCGGAACGGTCAAGCGCGGCACGAACTCCGGAAAGCATCCGTGTAAATCTGAAGAAGCTTGATCGAATCGTATCCAACGCCGTTGAGCTCTCAGTAGCGCAGTCCGCGGAAGATAAATTCCTGCATCAGTTCGGCGAAACCATCGAAGAGCACTCGCAGATCGTCAAGGAATGGCAAACCATCGAGGAACGGATTGTTCAGCTAAAGACGGAGCGCCGCGAAGGCGTTCACGGGATGACCGAGAGCTACACGAAGCTCATTTCGGGCTTCCAGCAAAAATTGAGAGAACTGTACGCCGATGTGGAAACCGGCAATTACAGACGGAGCACGCTTGCCACTGAGCTCGGTACCAATGCGCTGCAGCTTCAGTTACAACCGCTTTCCACATTGTTCGATTCATTCCAGCGCATCGTTCGCGATCTCTCAAAGTCGCTCGATAAACCCACGGATCTCGTAATCGAAGACCAGTACGTCGAAGTCGACAGGCGCATCATAGAAACGTTGAAGGATCCATTCACGCATCTGCTTCGGAATGCTATCGATCATGGTATCGAAAAACCGGAAGTACGCCGGGCGAACAATAAGCCCGAACGCGGGAAGATCACCATCACCGCACAGCAGATGGGATTCAGTTTTGCGATCCATGTGACCGACGACGGCGCTGGAATCGATAGAGAGGCCCTCGCGAAATCGATCTTGAACAAAGGGCTTGCAACCAAAGACGATCTCGAAGCAATGCACGAGGAGGATCTGTACGCCTTCCTATTCAAACCCGGATTCTCGACGCAAAAGAGCGTCACTGATATCTCCGGCCGCGGCGTAGGACTGGATGTCGTCGAAACGAACATCCGGCAAATCGGCGGCGAGGTACAGATCTACAGCGAATACGGACGCGGAACGACGTTCACTATCCACCTGCCGACAAACTTGACGCTCTCCCGGGCGTTGCTTATACAGATGGCAGACGATGTGTATTCCTTCCCTGTTGCGATCACGGAACGGGTCATCGCACTGAACAAGAAATCCGTCGAGGAGCGCAACGGCGTCCTCATGACGATGTATGAAGACACCTACATTCCGGTCGTCGAACTCGAGGAGATGCTCGGTGCAGAGCGCTCGACATTCCGTATACGGAACGGCATCATCCTTAAAAAGCGCGATTCCTATGTCTGCCTCTCCGTGCCACGCATTATCGATGAAACGGAGTTGATGACCAAGCCCCTGCCGGCGCACCTCCGCAGCAACCGCATGATATCGGGCGTGAACGTCCTCTCCGACGGCCGCCTGGCACTTGTACTGAATCCCGGCGCAATCACCATGCCTTCCCGCGCGTCGAGAATCAAGGAGGCAGAAGAGGACCTCGGACCGAGGAAGCGCATTCTTGTCGTCGACGACTCGCTCATCGCCCGCGAGCTTCTGAGCAACATTCTTATAGCATTCAACTACGACGTCAGTCTGGCCCGCGATGGTAAGGAAGGTCTGCAGTACATGAAGATGCATGCCGTCGACCTGCTGATCAGCGACGTCGATATGCCGAATATGAACGGCTATGCCCTCACCCAATCGGTCAAAGCCGATCCGGAGCTGAGAGATATTCCGATTATTATCATCACCGCCAAAGAGTCGAATCTCGACCGCTACCAAGGACTTGAAATCGGCGCCGATGAATACATACACAAGGGATCATTCAGTCAACAGAACCTCATCGATATCGTAGAGCGGCTTCTCCAGGAGGATGAAGAATGATCAAAGTGCTAATAATCGACGATTCTTCCTTCATCCGAACCCAGGTGCGAAGCTTGTTCGAAGGCGAACACGATTTCATGGTGATCGGCGAGGGGAAAGACGGCAGCGAGGCAGTGACACTTACCAAGCAGTTCAAGCCGGATATCATCATCCTCGATGTGGAAATGCCGAACATGGACGGCTTACAGGCTATTGAGCAGATTATGGATGAGCTGCCGACTCCTATCGTTTTGCATACCAGCTCCACGATTTCGCGGAAGCGCAATCTGCCGTTCGAAGGGATTCAGAAAGGGGCACTCGATATCCTCGAGAAGCCGTCGATCTATCCCTACGAAAACGGCATGAAGAAGGACGTCTTGAATAAGCTGCGTGTGTTCGCAGGCATTAAGGTGTTCAAGCGCCCCAAGCCAAAACCATTGGCAGTTGCCGAACCGGTGGAAGAGATCGCCACCAATGCATACAGCGATAACGGCGCGAACATACCCAAGGTACTGGCGATTGCAGCTTCAACCGGCGGGCCTAAAGCGCTGTACGATCTCTTTCAATTACTACCGCCGTTCCTGCCATTCCCGATTCTGCTCGTGCAGCATATCAGCGGCACGTTCCTTGAGAACTTCATCTCCTGGCTGCAAAACATCACGCAAGTGAATATCAAGGCAGCACGAGACGGTGAGCAAATTGCGGCGAACAACTGCTACCTTTCGCCCGGCGCTTACCACCTCACAGTGAAATCGCCCGGCATCATCCAATTGCAAGACAGTCCGTCGGTGAACTCATGCAAGCCGTCGGCAGATGTGTTGTTCGAATCCATTGTAAAGGTCTACGGACGAAATGCTCTCGGCATCGTTTTAACCGGAATAGGGGAAGACGGCGCACGCGGACTCCTGAAGATGAAAGAGTTTGGAAACCACACCGTCGCGCAGGATAAGGATAGCTCCGTGGCATTCGGTATGCCTGGCAAGGCGATAGAACTCAACGCGGCGGGTTATGTTGGCAGCATTCGCGATATCGCCGCACATATACAGAAACAATTTCATCTGAGCGCATAGTTGGCCCAACGTACCTACATATCATTCACGATCGGCACGCGTAATGGCGTGTTTGCCCTCGATGATATCGTAGAAATCTACCGCATCGTTGGCTTCAAAGAAGTAGATGAAGCCCCCCGCAGGGTTATCGGGTACTGTTCTTTCCGCGGGCAGCCGATGTATGGAATCGATATCCACGATGTCTTCGGCCTCAAACAAAAACCGTTCGATGCGAATGCAAGCATCATAATCACGTTGGCTCAGCAGCATCTATTCGGCGTCCTCGTCGATAAAATAGGCGAAATTCACAGGTTGGATGAGACCGCAGAAAAATCCCGCCAAGCCATACCTGCCGATATTCAACACGACCATGTGCGCCGAGTTTTTGAAATCGATGGTCAAACTCATTTTGAAATCGAAATTCTCGGCCTCCTCAATAATGAAGAGCGATTGAGCCTTCTGAATCATTCTCGATTGGTCGAGTCCACAGAAAACGAACCAAGTACATGAACAAAACGAACAACAAGCTTCGCGTTTTGATCATCGACGACATGCCCGATATCATCATGTTGCTCAAGCATTTTGTGTCGAAAACTGTCCGTTCCGAAATCGTCGACGCAAACGACGGCCTCACAGCCATCGACAAGCTCCTCTCAAACAAACCGGATGTCATCATCACCGATCTTCACATGCCGATGATGACCGGGCTGGAGTTCATTGGTTTCGTCGTGCGGCAAAAAGAGTTTGAAGATATTCCTATCATTATTATGACGACAGACAGCGACGACCGCACCCAGCTCACCGCCGCCGGACTCAAAGTCCACACCTACCTTTCGAAGCCCTTCAACCCTAATACCCTGACAAAAGCGCTGAAAGAAGTGGTTCCGCAGCAGTACTTCATCAATTGATAATACAAACACCCTTTCCCGGTTTGCCAAATACTTCCTCTCCGCGTAACTTTCGAGATATCTAGCTGTGAACGAATCTCACGAAAGTGTATGCATGGGACGATATCTCACATCATTCATACTATTGCTTCTGGTATTTGCATCTCCTCTCAGGGGGCAAAACTCATGGATTCAGATTGGCCCTTCGGGCAAATACACCTCTGTCGCTGATGCATGGAACGGCATTGGCTATGCAGGTACCGCGTTAGGCGGGGATCTGTACAAGCTGATCAATGACGGCAACCAGTATTCCTTGATCTCCTGGCTACAAACCTCGTATATCAATTCCCTCTTCTTTGAGAACGGCTATCTGTTCCTGGGGTCCGACCAGGGCGGCATTCACCGAAGTACCAACGGCGCCGTAACTTGGACGTATACAAACTTGAATGCGTCGTCGTATTTCCTCGATTTTGAAAAGGCTCCTAACGGGACGATGTACGCGCTTAATTTCCGCGACGGAGTCTGGGCAAGTACAAACAGGGGCGATTCCTGGACGTTCAAGGGCGGTGGGGGGTTCAACCCCATCCGCTATGATCTCGCGATAGATGCTGCGAATGTCCTGTATCAAGCCACAGATACAGGCCTTTTCCGTTCGACAGATCATGGAAACAATTGGGTCAATCTCGATCCATCATTGGCAGCATATTCCGTATCCATCATCCCGAATCAAACGATATTTCTTGGCACATTAAACCGTGGCTTTCTCCGCTCCACCGATAATGGCAATACATGGGTGAATCTGCGAAACGGTCTTTTCGATACGGTGATCACCAGTTTTGCATACAGCCCTATCAATGGGCATCTCTATGTCGGTACACGCCGGGAAGGAGTGTTCCTATCGACCGATAACGGGTCGAACTGGTCCAGAATCAACTCCGGAATGGGGAGCATCACCATCAACGAGCTCTCGGTCAACACGAACGGTTACTTGTTCGCAGCCACTCCGAACGGCCTCTACCGCACAGTCAGCACAATACCGGTGGAGTTCTCATCGTTCAGTGCAACCGCTGAGGCACGAACCGTCCATCTACACTGGCAAACTGCAACCGAGACGGAGAATTACGGCTTCGAAGTGCAGCGGAAAGGAGGTCATGGCTGGGAAACCATCGCGTTCCAGTCCGGTGCAGGAACCTCTACGCAAGCGCATGAGTATGATTATGCCGATAGAAATCTCGCTCCCGGCTACTATTCGTACCGGCTGCGGCAAATAGACTACGATGGAACATCATCATACACGCACGAGGTCCATGTTCAAATCGGTGCAGCGTCCTCTCCCGAACTTCACTCTGTTTATCCGCAGCCAACAGCGTCCAGGGACGATCTGCACGTGCGCTTCTCGCTTCCCTATCAGCAGGCTGCGACGTTCGAAGTGTACGATCTTCTGGGCCGCCTCCGCTACAAGTCTGACGCCATGATGTACGATGCGGGCCTGCAGCAGTTTGCTCTCCCTGCCGGCATGCTGGGATCGGGAACGTATATCCTTGCCCTGCAGCACGAGCATGGACGGCTGATGGAGCGGATTGTAGTTCAATAGTATTTCAGCTTTTTATCTTAAGCACTTTCATCGCTCTTATCATAGCTGTATATTCAAAGAGCCTGTAATCAACTACAAATCACCGGGAGCCACAGCTTCCAATTGAGATGCTGGAGTACTTCATGAAGAATCTCCATCTATCATTGTTCCCAGCAGTACTGCTGCTCCTCCTCGTTTCTGCCCCATCAGAATCGTTCGCCTCGATCGGTTCCAACACAGTGCTTACGCCACTGCAAAGCTTCCAAGATGATGATACGCTGTTCTACAATCAGGTTGTCATCCTGAAAACCGGCGAACGGATTGTCGGACGGATAGAATACGACGAGGATACTGATAGGTATAGTATTAAAACCAAGGAAGGCGATATACGAAGCGTGCTCAGCCGCGATGTTGCGCGGATCGAAGAGTATTCACGGACGTATCTGCCGCCAACCTACCACCCTACTTCGAGCTTCACCCCCTGCGATATCCGCCAACGCGAAGAGCAGTGGTACTTTGTCGAGGTGCGGCTTACCGCGATGTATGCAGGGTCCGATGATTCGGATCCCCCGATAGGACTATCGACCGTCACGATCGCGCCCGAACTTGCCGCTGGATTCCGCCTCGGAGAGCACTGGGGACTCGGTCTTGGCGCGACCTACTTCTCCGCAAACGATGTGGATCGCATTCCGGTCTTCATTCATGCGCGGTATCAGCTGAACCTGCTCTGCCTCAGTCCTTTTCTGTACGCACAGGCAGGCACGGTCTTCGACAACCAAAGCGAAGACAATATTGCCTTCGATAAGATCTTTCATCCGGGTCCGAAGATAGCAGGTTTCGGTATCGGGCTTGACTATGCATTGAATAGCTGGCTCGATCTTTCTGCCGATCTCGGTTACCGGTACATGCAGCTGCCGACGCGCTTGCCGTGCGATTGTTCGGACGTGCCGCCGCTGCGAGAGGCGCTCTTTTATAACGAATCCCACGGGGTACTCCTCCGTGTAGGCGTCACGTTTTAAAGGAGGAGGAAACTATGACTATGCAACGCTACTTTGCTCACACACTTCTCCTCGCCGGACTTATCCTGCTGCTCGGCAGCTGCCAAAGCCCGGTGAAAGTACCTGAAGAAGTCCCCACAACTGTGAGGGTCATTGTTCAGGACGACCAAGCACAGCCTATCTCCGCAATTCCTGTTGAATTGCACGAAGGGATCGATCCCGCCGCCAATGCGCCGCTTCAATCACTCGTTACCGATAACTCCGGCCTTGCGGTATTCAATCTCGATATCCCGAGCGATGGCGAGCGGTACTCGCTCCTCGTCGGCAGCGACCAGACGGGGCGCGTGACACGTACACTCGATCTTCTTTGCCGCGACACGACGATCGTGGTTGTTCTGGCTTCACAGAATATCCCTTGCGGCGCAGAAGTATCCGACACGGTGCAATTCGTTGATGTCTGCGCTCCGCGCAACGGCGTGGAGTTCACCGAGCTCGTCGAACGCCGCTACACATCCACATGCGACGAACCAATGACGCTGGCCATCAGCCGTGCCGAGAATCCCGACCTGCGCCTCGAAACGTTCGTATTCGATAACGACGGTATTCTTATCAGCGGGAATCAATTCGAACTTCCTGCGCGCGGCAGCTTTAGCGTGGTTACCGAGTACACGCCTCAAGACGAGAACACCTTCCAGGCTCGCACAATCGTTGACGGACAGGGTGATAACAGCAGCTTCTCCCTTTCGATCGATATATTCGGCAACAGCGTCCTGTGCGACGACTGCCAATGCGAGGACGAAACCATCATCGTCGATATGGGCGCCACTGTGGTAGATACGGCGATCACGATTCAAGACATCTACAACGTAAATCGTACACCGTGCCTCCGCACCGATGAGCTCATCCAGAACTTCCCGGCCGGAAGCCCATTCACGCTCGATACTCAGCCGATGACATCCATTCAGCCGGGGAACGGACAGCCGCTCCAGGTAACGTTCAACCCGACACAGGAGGGTACATTCACGGAGACCCTCGTCTTCCGGACGACCTTCCCTGAAAATGGAGTGACGTGTACATACACAATTGAGTTCACTGCCGTTGCCGGGCAGCCCGCTTGCTGCATCGAACTTGATGCCGGGAGAAACATCACCGTAGATGCATCGACACAGCCTCCGACATACAGGATAGAACTTCTCACTGATGTCAACGGCACCGATGCAGGTGCAATCTGCTTCTACAATTGCGGAACAGCCGGATGGCTGACGATCAGCAGACCGGGCGTGTTCAACGCTCCGGGCTTCACGATCGAGAATCAGCGCTACGACCTCCAACCGAGATCTGAAGGCGGCGGATTAGGATGCTTCGACGTCTCCTTCACGCCGACCGAAGACATGGTATGGCCGAACGGCCGCAATGCGGGACCGGCGGTTGTTGAATTCAGAACAACGTTCAACATCATCGGCTGCCAGCCGCAGCAGATCGAAGTCATCGCACGCGTTGATACGACGCCGACACTCTTCAGCCGCTGCGTCTTCCGCTGGGAGGACAACCAGTTCAACGGATACAACTTCACACCCGTCGAGAACAAAGGCTCGGACATCGTCGATATGAATGCTGACGATATAGCAAGTCCGATGCTCTCCGATCTTGTCTACCTCAGCGGACCGGGCACCGGTCTTACCGGCAGGGTCCGCATCCGGAGCGGCTGGAAGTTCGTCCGCTCAGGCGTGACGAGTATCAACGACTTCGGTTACGAAGACATACGCAACTGGCCGGAATTCCCGAATCTCAAGAACGGCATCGATCGGAATTCACCATTCACTGACTTCGAGCTGTTCAGCGTGTACGTCATCGAAGTAGAACGCGATGGCAGCCTGTTCTACGCACTCATCAGAGTGCGTGAGATCAGCGACGATGGCGAGAAACAGAAAATCTGTTTCGATGTACTCTTCCCGCTTTAAACCAGGCATGAGACTATGACACGGATAACCAATATGAGACATCTCCTCCCCGGCATCCTGATCACTGCACTCATCGCTTCGGGATGCGGGTCGACAAAGCAAACGCAGACAACCCGTAACGTATCTACCGTTCCGGGCGAATTCAACGTTGTGAACATGCAGAACCTCAACAGTGGCGACGACGACTTTGCGCCTGCCGTCATCTCTTTAATCTGTCCTTGCTGCCATGCTGGGTTGGCCTTTGCCTTTGGCAGACCCGCATGGA
>PABJ01000046.1 GCA_002699105.1 Ectothiorhodospiraceae bacterium
GCCTTCGATGGAATTAATGAGCGCCGTCTCTTCACCGCAGACGAACGCTCCTGCACCTTCTTTAATCTTGAGCTGGAAGTTGAAATCCGAGCCGAAGATATTCTTCCCGAGGTAGCCGCGTTCCTTTGCCTGCGAGATCGCATTGCGGAGATGCTTGATGGCTTTCGGGTATTCGGCACGGACGTAGACGTACCCTTCATCAGCACCGATGGCATAGGCGCAGATTGCCATGCCTTCGATGATGGAATGAGGATCGCCTTCCAGCACCGAGCGATCCATGAATGCACCGGGATCGCCTTCGTCAGCGTTACAGATCACATACTTTTTCTCGCCTTCGGTTTTCGCCGCGAACTTCCACTTCATGCCCGTGAGGAAGCCGCCGCCGCCGCGACCGCGCAGGCCCGAATCGAGCACCGTTTGGACGACGTCTTCGGGCTGCATCTCGCTGAGCATTTTCTTCAGCGCTGCGTAGCCGTTGCACGCGACGTAGTCGTCAATCGAGTTCGGGTTGATATTGCCGCAGTTGCGGAGGACGATCCGCGTCTGGTTATTCAGGAAGCTGTCGTCCGATGTGGCGTGGTGTCCGTGGATGATCCAGGATTCGATCGGCGTCTTGCCGATGATCTGTTCTTCCACCAGCCTGCCTACCTTATCCACCGTCATATCGCCGTAGAGGTACGGAATCCCGTTCCCGTTACTGACTTCAACGAGCGGTTCGCGGTAGCACATGCCCATGCAGCCTGTCTCCAGGATGGAGACTTCTATATTTGTATCCTTCAATGCTTCCTTCAGTGCAGCGTATGTCTTCTCCGCTCCGGCAGAAACACCGCACGTTCCGAGTCCTACTTTTACTGTTGTCATGTTCGTACTCCTTTATGCTTCCGCAGGTTCTGCTTGTTTCACGGCATCCTGTTTTTCTTTGCGCTGATATTCCTTGATGAGCTTGCGCATCTTTTTGGAATCCAGCTTGCCGTAGGTTTCGTCGTTGATCATCACGGCCGGGGCAAGGCTGCAGCAGCCGAGGCATGCCACGGTTTGCAGCGTGAACATACCGTCTTCGGTCGTTTCGTTGTTCGTGATGTTCAGCGAATCCTGGATCGTCGTGATAAGCGTTTTGGAGTTGTTGACGTGACATGCAGTACCGTCGCAAACCTTCAGGACGTACTTGCCCAGGGGCTGCAGGCGGAACTGCGAGTAAAACGTGATCACACCATAGATTTCAGCCGGCGCGATGCCGACGATTTCGCTGATGTGATCGATGGCGGATTCGGGAATATACCCGTAGGTATCCTGGGCGGACTGGAGCAGCGGGATAAGCGCGCCGAGCTCGCCCTCGTATTTCCAAAGGTCTACTTTAAATCCGAAGGCGGATTCGGACCGTTCTTTTTTCATTGTTGTGGTCTTCATAACGCTCTGACCTGTTAGGTGCTGTAATTAGATTTCGAAGAAGTTGATGATCGGGCATTCCTTGATCTTGAGGATTCCGTCGATGGTCTTGATCTGGTTCTTGACCGTGTTGTCGATATCGGCAAAGCTGGTGCCGCGCATCAGGATGGCGATATCGAAGCGGCCGCGCGTGCAGTCGCAATGCACAACGGAATCGTTGAGGTACAGTGTCGGATAGATTGTATCGAACTTCTCCTTTTCGATCTGCAGGAACACGTAGCTCGTTGCGCCGCGGCGGAACGAACGCGGGTTCTCCGAGGTGCTCTCTCCGCGGTCGCGGCCGAGGGCCTTATCGACCGACTGCATGATGTTGTTCATGCTCTGCTCGATGATCGGTGTTTCGACCGGCATGAGCGAGACTTCGGAGAAAATGCCGCGCGCCATCAGCTTTTCTTCTGCGACGCTCTGGATGTTCTTCATGGAATCGGACTGCATGAGCAGCACGAGGTCGTATTCGCCCTTTACCGCATCGCAGTACACGACGTGTTCTTCGAAGTACAGCTCGTCGTAGACGCGCATAAGGTCTTTGCTATCCTTGAACTTGAGCAGGGCATACGCGCTGGTTGCGGTATCCTTCAAAGGGACGTCGACGTCGAGCTTCTTGCTCTCGGGGACGGGGAGGCCGTTCAGGACTTCGGCGAGTTCGTGCGCGGAGAACGGTTTTTCCAGATACGCATCGGCGCGCTCTTCCTGGGCTTCCTCCTCGATCATATCCTGGCTGTAGCCGGTGATCATAATGACGGGGATATCCGGGTAGTTCTGCTTGATGACCTTGAGAAGCTTCATGCCGTTGATATCCGGGAGGCGGACATCGAGGACGATGCAGTCGGGGGTCGTCTGATGCTGCTTGTAGGTTTCGAGTGTTTTGAGTGCTTTCAGACCGCTCTCGCAAGGTTCGGTGTCGTAACCTTCCTGCATGAGACCGAGAGAGAGGCTCCGGCGCAGCGAAGCTTCGTCATCGATTAAGAATACGCGCTTTTCCATGTTGGTACTCCGATAAAAAGTGTAAAGGTTCGGTAAATCTTCATTCGCTGCGTATTGGTGCAATTGGCGTGCCAAACGGATACAAGGCTCCGAAAATCTGAAATAATCAGCCTCTGCGGGCCATATTGGCCAATTATGATCTGTGAGCACGAGTCTGCTGGGGTGGGGATGGCGCCTGTGAGCCGGGGAAGTTAACCGGGCGTAAAATATCTTTACGGAAATAGCGCTTATGGGGTGTATAAAATATTAACGGCGGACGTTTTGTAGTGCGGATCTCGTAACCTGTTGAATATCAGCCCATAAAGGACTGTAATAATATTTAACGTTAACAATGCTAACGATTCGGATCCTTCGGGGATTCTGCGGACGTAATTCCCGTTGATTGGATGTATGAAATATTATTCGAGAAAAAATTCTCTAACTATTGCGCAACCTTCATGAAATTCGTACGTTTGTACTGTGAAACGGCGGTAACAGACTCTGTTATCGCCAATTTTGTACGAACTAATGACGGGCTCCGGATAAAGAGCGCTCTCCGGCCGGTATCCAGCGCGGATATTGGCAGGATTCGAGCTCCACGCTCTTCATAACCCCCGCCGAATATTGACTTAGAGGAGTTCATTTCATGGCTACCGAATCTTTCAATCCCTTCCGTATGGCGCAGGCGCAATTCGATGCAATTGCCGAACAGCTTGGTCTCGATCAGGCAACGCGCGATCTTCTTCGCAATCCGGATAAGGAGTACCATTTTAACATCCCGATCCGTATGGATGACGGCAGCTACCAGGTTTTCCGGGGCTTCCGCGTCCAGCATAACGACGCCCGCGGCCCGAACAAGGGCGGCATCCGCTTCCACCCCCAGGAAACCGCCGATACGGTGCGCGCCCTGGCGATGTGGATGACCTGGAAAACATCGGTCGTCGATATTCCGCTTGGCGGCGGAAAGGGCGGCGTCATCTGCGATCCGCATAACCTTTCGATGCGCGAGCAGGAAGCTATCTGCCGCGGCTGGATTCGCCAGATCGCGAAGAGCGTCGGCCCCTTGCAGGATGTGCCCGCACCGGACGTCATGACCTCCGGCCAGCACATGCTCTGGATGCTCGACGAGTACGAAAAGATCATGGGCGCGAAGTATCCCGGCGTTATTACCGGCAAGCCCGTCGGCACCGGCGGCAGTCTCGGACGCACGGAAGCAACCGGCTACGGCGTCGTGTACACGCTCCGCGAAGCGCTCAAGGAACTCGATATCGATATCGAGAACACGAAGGCGTCGTTCCAGGGCTTCGGCAACGTTTCGCAGTATGCCATCGAGCTGTATCATAAATACGGCGGTACGGCAATCGCGGTTTCCTGCTGGGATAACAGTCAGCAGAAGGCGTTCACCTTCGTCAACAAGTCCGGCATCGATCTGCCTGCTCTGAAGGCCATCACCAACAAGTACGGCGAGATCGATCAGGATAAGGCGAAAGAATTGGGCTACGAGATTCTCGAAGCCGACGCATGGATCGAGCAGGATGTCGATATCCTCGTCCCCGGCGCGCTCGAGAACCAGATCAACGAAGACACCGTCAAGCGGATCAAGCCCAGCGTGAAGGTTATTGCCGAAGGTGCAAACGGACCCACAACGCCGGAAGCCGACGCTGTTCTTCACGATCGCGGCGTCTGGATGATCCCCGACTTCCTTGCGAACGCAGGCGGTGTAACGTGCAGCTACTTCGAGCAGGTGCAGTGCAACCAAAACTACTTCTGGTCGAAGGACGAAGTGCTCAGCAAGCTCGACCGCAAGATGACGGATGCCTACTACGCAGTCTCGGAAATGGCCCGCAAGCGCAACGTCTACATGCGCGATGCTGCCTACCTGATCTCCGTTGCACGAGTGGCAGAAGCCTGCAAGCTCCGCGGCTGGGTATAAGGAAGCCTTGCCGTAGGCATACCTCTGGCAGAAGTTGGAAGTTTGAAGGGAGAAGTGTGAAACAAGCCCGTCGGCAGTGCTGACGGGCTTGTTGTTTATTGTCTGGTGATGACTTCCCCTTACTCTCCCAGGCGTTCGAACATCTTTGCGCGGGGGTATTCCACGGTACTGAGCAGATCGATGACGGTTTGCACCCGGCCGAATGGGGCGCTTACCTGCACGCCTGCGATCATCGGCTTCATCTCTTCGAGCGTTTCGCGCGCGATCTGCACACCCATTGCGCGGGCTTCCACTTTTGTCTCGGGCTTGCGCATGCGTTCCATGATCCAATCGGGTACGTGGCAGCCGGGCACCTCGTTGTTCATGAACTCTGCGTTGCGCAGCGAGGCGAGCGGCCAAAGCCCGGCTATCAGCGGGATCTTGATATGCTCAATACGCTTGACGAATGCCTCGAAGACCTTCAGATCGAACACCGGCTGGGTGACGATGAAGTTCGCGCCTGCTTCTACCTTCCAGTCGAGGCGGCGGAGTTCGTGATCGAGATTGAGTGCACCGGGGTTTGCACCGACGCCGATATTCATGCCGGTCGGCTGGCCGATGGGGTTCCCCGCGATATCGAGGCCGTGGTTCAACCGGTTGAGAATGTTGACAAGACCGATCGCATCCACATCGAACACGGCGGTTGCATCAGGGTAGTTGCCGAGCTTTGGCGGATCGCCTGTCACCGCTAGAATATTTCGCAGTCCCATTGCGTACGCCCCGAGCAGGTCGGACTGGATTCCGATAACGTTCCTATCCCGGCACGCGTAGTGCAGCACGGTCTCTATTCCGACCTCACGCTGGATTTGCACGGCCAACGCCATCGCAGACATACGCGCGCTTGCACGCGGTCCGTCGGGGATATTTATCGCATCCACGCCGAAGTAATACATCTTGCGGGCATTGTCTATTTCCTTTTGCGGGGAGACGCCATGCGGCGCAAGGAGTTCGACGAACGTCACAAAATGTCCATCGTGCAGCCGCCGCGCCAGCCGGCTCTTTCCTTCAGGCGGGATGAGCTCGACGTCGGGCGGTTTTTCAAATTTCTCGACGGCAACATCCCGCATATCCACGGTCACTGCTGCATGACTTACGGCATTGCGCATCCGGAGGATGTGTTCGGGCGTTGTACCGCAGCAGCCGCCGATGATCTGTGCGCCGTTTTGCAGGAAGCGCTTGGCATACGTACCGAAGTATTCCGGCGAGCTCATGTAGATATTTCGCCCGTCGATGTTGCGCGGCTTTCCTGCGTTCGGCATGATCGAGATCGGGAGCTTGGTGTGCTTCCTCACTCGCTCCAACCACGTCAGCATTACGGCAGGACCGACAGTGCAGTTGATACCGATGATGTCGGCGCCGGTCTCTTCCAATTCCCGGACCATTCCTTCCGTGCTGCCGCCGGTCAGGCTCGTCGCGTCGTCGTTCACCGTCATCTGTGCAATGACCGGAAGATCGCAAAGCTCCCGAACCGCCTTCACTGCCTCCTCAAGCTCGTCGGGATACACGAAGGTTTCGAGAATAAACAGGTCGACGCCGCCATCGAGCAGCCCTTTGACTTGCTCCTCGAACATTTCGCGCGCCTCGTCGCGGGATAGCGGACCGAGCGGCTCCATCTGCAACCCCAGCGGCCCTATTGAGCCGGCAACGTAGATATCGTCGCCTGCCGCTTCGCGCGCTATTTCCGCACCGCGCTTGTTGATCTCATAGACCTTATCGTGGTAGCCATGTCCGCTGAGTTTATGCTTGTTCGCACCGTAGGTGTTGGTTTCCAGCACCTCGGCACCGGCGTCCACGTAGGCTTCGTGCACCTCCTTTACCAATGCTGCCTTGGTAATGTTGAGCGCATCGAAGCACTTATTGATGAAAATGCCTTTGTTGTAGAATTCCGTACCGAGGCCCCCATCGAACAAGACGGGTGCGCCGGTTTGTATACGTTCTTTAAATGGTACGCGGGACATAGTGTTGTATTCGAATCCTGTCTATTTACTTCCGAGTCCTAATTGAATGAGATCGTGGAGATGGACCATACCGATTGGCTCATTCTCTGTATTGGTAACGATAAGCTGCGTGATCTTGTATGCTTCCATCATCTCGAGTGCGTGGCTGGCAAGGGTGCTATCCTGCACGGTCTTTGGCGATTTCGTCATGACATCGAATGCAACGAGATTCTGCAAATCCGTGTCGCGTTCCAGCAGCCGGCGGAGGTCGCCGTCGGTGATGACGCCGATAAGTTTCCCCTCATCGTCGAGGACGCAGGTGGAGCCGAGCCGCTTGGTGGTCATCTCGATGATCGCATCTTTCAACGCAACAGATTGATGCACACGCGGTACGGCCTCTTCCGTGCTCATGATCTCTTTGATTTTGAGCAGCAGGCGTTTCCCGAGAATCCCGCCCGGATGATACAGCGCGAAGTCCGCCGCGGTGAAGCCGCGCTTCTTGAGCAGTGCCACTGCCAACGCATCGCCGAGTGCAAGCGCGACGGTGGTAGATGTCGTCGGCGCGAGGTCGTGAGGGCAGGCTTCTTCTTCAACACTGCCATCGAGCACAACACGGGCCTCCTTTGCAATAGTGCTCTCAACTTTACCGACGATGGCAATCAGCGGAACGCCGATCTGATTGAGAATGGGCAGTATCTGACGGATTTCCTCCGTATCCCCGCTCTTCGAGAGGATAATCACCACATCGTCTTCCCGGACCATTCCGAGATCGCCGTGGATCGCGTCACCAGGGTGCAGGAAGAGCGAGGGCGTTCCGGTTGAGTTCAGCGTCGCGACGATTTTCCGGGCGATGAGACCGCTCTTGCCCATTCCCGTGACGACGACCCGCCCGTTGCTGCGGAGGATCAGCTCAACCGCCTCTGCAAAGGAATTTCCAATCCGCCCTTCCAAAGCTGCAAGCGCCTGGGCTTCTACACGGATGGTTGCTTTTCCATAATCGATAATCTTAGGGTCCACAGTAGTATCTGTTGAAATCATGAACGTTTCCCGCCGAACAACCGGCCTAAAATGCCTTTCTTTTCTGGATGAGTTGCAGGGTCAGGGTCGGGGAGTTCTACCTTTTTCCACGCAGTGTTGTACGTGTAAAACGCGGCGCGGATCTGATTGTCGTGAAATATATCGCTGCTATGAAAGATACGCTTTACATCGAAAACGGCGTCCTTATCGCGCGTGCCCGTTTCACGCATGAGCTCGTTATGGAATTTCATGTGCGGGATGAGATGATTCATACCGCTTGCTGCCTCATGCAGCCAGAGCTTCTCGTCTCCAGGCGCGATCGCAAGTACGTGACGGGGGCTGATCTCTACTTCGCGGACATCTGTCTCCGTCATCGGCGCGAGATCGCCAGGACGCCAGTAGGAATAGCAGTATCTGTTGTTGTATTGCTCTTCCGGTTGCGCCGGAATCTCTCCGATGGAAGCGAACTGCACTTCGATCTGATCGAAGGCTTCTTCGTGCACCGTGAGGATATGCTTGCCGCTTTCGTACAACACTTCCCCGGAGGCAATAACGCGTTCCATCGGTCCCGATACATCTATCTGATCGCCGGGGTTGCCGAGGATAAAATCGTTATCGCCCCAGCGCCCGTGTCCTAAAATGCTGAATTCCGAAATGCGCGAATAGTAGTGGTCGTAGCCCGGTCTGTCCTCCGGAAGCAACCAGCGGAGGAGTGCAAAGTGCGATGGCGTCAATCGTTGCGGTACGTTCCCATCGATCATTACTCTCCCGTGAACTGTACGACAAGTTTCCGGGTACGGGGGCGGTTATCGAAATCGACGAAGATGACTTGCTGCCATGTCCCCAGCAAAAACTCGCCATCTCCGAACGGTATCGTGATCGAAGGGCCGATGAGCGACGAGCGGATATGCGAATGCCCATTGCCGTCGTTCCAGGTCTCCTCGTGGAAGTAACGCATGCTTTTCGGAACCAGCCGGTCGATCATCTCGGTAAAATCCTGCTTCAGACCGGGTTCGTACTCAATCGTCGTAAGCGCAGCGGTAGATCCCGAGACGAAGACAAGTGCATGTCCTGCCGACATCTTCTGCTTTGAAAGCAGCAGCTGGAGCCGCTTTGTAATATCGATGATGTCGCAATTACCCTTCGTTTCGAGGGTGAGAAATTCGTTTACAATAGCCATAGGTCAACCGCGTACCGGTAGTTCATGCGTGGTGAGAATGTGGTGTTCCTTTATATACATGACGCGATTTCCTTTCACAAAAAAGGAATCGAAAGAAGGCGCCTGCACCTTCGAATGTATAATATCTCTATAAAGTACGGATTTACTAGCTATTTCGATAGCGGCGAAATGCTGATCCAGCAGCGGTTGTTCTGCAGAAGAACCGTCGGCAGCCTGGTGCCAGGCAAGCAGCACGGCATCATCCACGACGAGCGTATCGAGATTGCCGAAGACCTTTTCCTGGGGGGCGATCTCTGCCACGAGTTCTTTGAGCCTACCGTAGTCCGGATGCGCCTTGGAAAACCCTTCCGGATACCGGTATCCGGCGAATGCGCGCTCCTGGTTCAGCGCCTCCCTGAGGTCGTTGACCTCCGCAGGGTCCGTGCCCAGCTCCTTGATGATACTTCCGTCGCCTGGATTCAGAAGAAGAAACTTCCGGGCTTCGAATCCTTCCTTCGAAGCATACAGCTTATCCTCACGGGCTGCGACAAAGACGACTTCATTGTTACGCCAGACTTCCTTGCCGGTCTTGATATCGACCGCAACAATTGAGCTGTGCTGAGGCATATCCGGTTTCTGGAAGCCATGCAGAAACAGCCAGTCCTTCGTCACGTCTTCGATCCCGATCCACCATGGCTCCTCAAGCGTCAGACCCTGCCAAAGGGGCTCTCCCGTTTGTTCATCGATACAATCGAACCACGTGGTTTTCTTTTCCGGGTTGCGGAGTTCGCAGACGATGTATCCGCCTTCCGAAATAACGATCCGCCAAAACATACCGTCGACGTTGTAGGTGTACTTCGGCTGCCAGGGATAGTCGGGTTTATTCTTGAAGAGCTTTGAGAGCATGGAATTACTTGCGGGGTGTTTGGGGTTTTATCACTTTGGTAGTTAACAACATAGAATTCGGCGCGAGAATTCAAACCGTACCGGATGAGGGCCGCCCGATGGCAGAAGATTATTACGAAATAGAACCCCGCAAACCGAAACGTGAATACACCAACACGATCGGGAGTATCATAACCTGGGCATTGATCCGTGCCGCCGGTGTGATTGTGGTCACGATGGTCCTGTACGAGCACATGAAGTGGCTCAAC
>PABJ01000047.1 GCA_002699105.1 Ectothiorhodospiraceae bacterium
AATCGTTGGCCTGACTTCCGACGGTACGCCCGACACATCGAATATCGTTATCGGTCGGTCATGTCCTACCCAGTCCGATACCAGCTTATCCAAATCATTCTCAACCTTTCCGTCAAGTGTTGGGTCATATCCGCCCCCTGGACTAAATAAAAACGCAAATCGGCTGTCACGAATTCGACTTGCCATGAACGCTAGTTGTCGTGTGATGTTACGACGGGATTTGTTTAGGAAGGGAGCGGCGTTGTAATTGGATGCAGGATATAGAGTCGGTTTCAGACTGCTTGGATCACCCTCCTGAGTCGGGGTTTCTCGATTGCCCTCATTCTGATTTTGACTTTGAGAAAAGGTCATCCGCTCCCAGTTGTCAAGATCATGCCAAAGCTTCTTAATGCTGAACGGAACCGGAGAATCGGCTGTTAAAGATTCTGTGGGCGGCGTAGTCGCAAGGTGCGTGGCCGCGTCAGCCTTTAGCTTAAGCACTTCTTCTCGAATCGACGCCTCATGATTAGGTTGGATGGGGCCAAGCACAAGCTCCTGTAAATGAGAGAAAGGCAATGCCCAAAAAGGCACTCGCAACTGATGCTCACCGGCTGCCTCATCGGGCTTGGTGCGAAAAAGACGGGCCTGATCGCCTACAGCACTTGCATATTCCCCGTGAGGATCGATGACAATCGTGCGTGCTGTTGGGAGCTCACCCCCTGAAACTGATTCCAGTAGAACTGTTACGAGATTGGATTTGCCTGAGCCAGTAGATCCAACAACTACGCTGTGCCGTGTGACCAGACCCGCAATGTCAATTGATGCGGGTACACCGGAACTTCCAGCTATTTTTCCAATTGTCACAACACCTTTCTCTTCCGATGCATGTCCATAGATCGTGGCGAGATCATCATTGGTCACTAAATGGACCTCATCCCCAACTGTCGGATACTGACCTACGCCCCGTTGGAACTCGTTCGCAACACCTTCACCGAACAACACAACGGACATCCAGCGGAAGCCTGATAACTGGTCTTGCCGGGACTCAAGAGTGATCGTTGCTGATAGGTCTGTGCTTGCCGCTGGCGCGGCATCAGCCCCCACCTGTGCACACACCGCGTACAACTGAGAGTATCCGAGCGGAATACGAACAAATGCACCGATCTGTCCGACGCGGTATGAGTCGCCTCCGATCAACACGAGCGGGGACGGCATATCTTCGCGCAGTCGCACACGGATTACGGACCCCGATACCGAGGCTACCTGGCCGATGAATGTCGGATCATTCCGTGCCATATCTGCTAAGACTTAACCATTGAAACGAGGAATTCACTAAATTTCGCAAAGTCACCGATTACCAAGTGCGATTTCTCCTCGGCGCCTGTCTTCCCGTTTGAAACATACAATTTGGATGCCACAGCCAACTCTTCACTCGACTCCCAGGGGTAAGAGCGCCCGCCAATTATCGCCCTTTCCGGTGTCATCACAATCATATTGGATCTTTGCATTGCCCTGCGATGTAGTTGCGAACCTTCATCAATATTTGAATACTGGAGGGAATAGACGTGAGTGCGGGGGCAGTTGTCTAAAGCCCCGAAAATTAGTTCGTTTATATGGTCATCCCCGAAACTAAAGCCAAGAACAATCAATAACGCGTCATCTTGCTCTAGGAACCTCCGCAAACGGTCGGCGAACGCCGTGTATGGTTGCTGTCGCGATTCGTCGTACTTGTCGAAAGATGGCAATATCATCTCTCCGTGCTCGCTCACGGCACTACGGACGATGGATCGAGAGTCTCCCTTTTCGATTCGGCTCCAATTGACAGAGCCGTGCATCTTCCAAACTCGGGTCCAAGACTTCCCAGGTGATGCCTCCTCCCTTCTCAAACTGTCCGCGTGAAAGAAGGGCTGATGGCTGCCCACAAAGCCGTCAAAGACGGGCACCCTCTCGGATTCCAATGCGTATTCAAACAGGATGTCATAGTTAACGGTAAACAACTCGATCGGAATACTGCGTGAGGTTCGTGCGATCCAACGTGCGAGGTCAGCATGTGGGAACACGTCAGGAAGTGTGGACAGATCAGGAGCAACTTCCTTCGCAATGGTCTTCCTAACCGATTCCTCAAGCGTGCTCAATTCATCCCGGGATAATCCACATAATGAGTCTGATCCTCCGATCGCACGAAGCATCATCCGAATACGCGAGAGCATGCTCTCGACAAACGTATCCTGTCCTTCTGCTATGCAATTCTCAGCGATTGAGTCCCACGCCTTCTCGAATGAGTCTCCAAGAGCCTTGACGTCATTTCCGCAGATTTCGGTAAGGGCTGCGACCGCTGGTATGAGGGCTTTCCACTGATCACCGACCATCGATCCTGCGGCACAAGATGTGCCCGCGCCGCACAGAAAAGCGAGGGGCTTGTCATGGCGTGCAAGGTGATCGCGTAGATCCGAGATCGCTTTTTCTGGATCGTGTGACTTCATGAATTACCCCCGACTATTGGTGAGGCACGGAACGAGTCATAGTGGCGGCGGGGACTCGAACTCTCGACATTCAGGATGAGAATCTGACGCTTTACCAATTGATCTGCTGGCACGAAACGGTTCAACAGTATAACCCACCACTCTACCCGGGGCGACATTTCGTGAATCGTTGTTGGTAAGGGACTACACATGGCTGGATTACTTGGGAGGCATCTCCGTGACCTGAGTCGTGTCAAGACCGAGTTCTCGGTAGTCTCCAAAGTCACATGTCAGGACGATGACCTGGAGGTCTTTCTTTGCAAGGTTGAGCATTGCGAGCGCGCGCGGAAGCCGACCAGGGTCGGTATTGACAAAGGGTTCATCTAGGACGACCGGAAGCCGTCCGCCGTGCTCTTCGGCAAGCACCTGAGCAAGTGCGAGACGGACGGCAACCCCGACTTGCTCGCGGGTTCCGACACTGAGTCGATCAAATGAGTCCTGCACACGATTTCTCACCAAGGGTCGAAGCGACAGCAACTTGGTTTTTTCATCGACCATGAAGTCCAACTGGACTCCACCGAAGATAACACGCAGAAGGGGCTCAACCTTCTTGCGTAACGGTTCCATGATCTGCCGTGTCATTTCCTCTCGGCAGGATGTAACCGTTTCCAGCAGCAATTTCATCGCGTTGGCTTTCCGTCCCTCACGTTCGAGTTCATCCCCTTTCGATTGCAGGCGGGCCTTTAGGTCCCCAATACGTTCGTTGAGTCCGACTGCATCATTGGCCGTCAGGCGGCCAATCAATTGATTCTGCTCATTCTCGATGTTTCTCGACTCCTTGTCAGCCGACTTGACCGCTCGCTCAAGCCGCTCAATCTCTGCTTCGATTAGATCGGGCTGCAGCTTCTCCAAATTGGCCGCGATTTCTCGACTGGTCGCCTCCAATGCTTTCAATTCCTCGGCAAGGCTGCCCACCTTTTCAGCTAGTTCCTTTTCGTCGCCGTTACTCTCCACAATGTCGCCAATCTGCCTCTGTGAATCCGTATTTTGAGAATGGAGCCCATCGCGTTCCTGAACCTTGAGCTGGCGGTCGGCTTTTAGTTTCGCGATCATTTCATCAAGTGATTGGACTCGCTGTCTTGCCGAATCGCGAGCCGCTTCCGCCTCGTCTTGCCTCTGCTGCTTCACACGTAACTCGGATTGCGTGTCTTCAACCGTACTTGGGAGCTCTGGGTCTCCTTCAGCCGTGTGGCGCTCAAGTTCAGCCTGAGCAGCGTTGAGTTCCTCAGATGACGAGTCTCGTTGACGGGTCAATTCATCGACACCATCGGGGGCGACGTCTTCGAGTCGCGATTGAGCCAGTTGTAGTTTGGACTCGAACTTCTGCCGCTCGCGAAGTTTCTCTCTTGCAACACTTACCGACTCAACTCCCAACTCGACCAAGCGGTCACGGAGCGCACTGTTCGCAGAGGCCACGCGCTCACGTCGCTGGTCCAAGTCCTCTCCGCCCGGAGTGATTCGGATTCTTGCCTCGTCGTCCCCGATCACAATTTCTGCTTCTTGATCGATCTGACGCTCGTGGCTTTCATCGGCAGCCAATTGTTCTTCGCCACCACTATGAACAAATCGAATCTCATTCTTTGCAACCATTGTCAACTTAGCGGAGGCTGCTTCAAGGGCCGCTCGCTCTCTGGCTAAACTCGCTTCGAGGTCTTGCAACATGTCGACATCGGTATCGTCGACGGGGATCACCGCCAGCTTCTTGCCAACTTCCTTTAACTCGTTAGCTTGCTCTTGAGCCTTTCGCAACGACTCATTGTACCTCTCCAGGTCGACGCGAGCCCGTATCACCCCGAGCTGGGCTTGCACTCGCAATGTCGTTCGTCGCGACCGTGTGAATGATGCGTCCGTATGATCGCGTTCTTTCACGCGAGAGGCGCGAATCTCTTGTTCGTCTTGAAGCTCTTCGTCGATTCCAGCGATCTCTTCATCAGCTGATATGATCTGCTTGTTGCGACACTCGATAGTCTGCTTCAGCTTGGCAAGCTCGGTTGCGCAATTCTCGGCAGATGTGATGTCTCGACGCTTTAGCTCTACGTCGCTCTTGGTGTTCTTCAGCTTTTGCTGAAGGGAAGCAGACGATGCTTGCTGTGCAAGCCGCTCCCCAAGTTGTGTCCGGAGTGTGGGAATCTGCTTCTGAATCTCATCGAGCTTATGTCCGTTCGCCAGATACCTATCCGAATCCTTCTCGACTGCAGAGGCCTGGGACTCCACCACCGTGAGTTCGGCCTCGCATTCGACGACCTCTTCGGTGAGGATAGCAACGCGACTGCCGGATTTCGTCTTACCCGTCGATGTGAACCGATCGTTGACCTCCGTCTCCAAGTCGGCAATCCATCTCGCCTCCCCAGGACTGACCACCGCACCGCCCGTTTCAGCATTTAGGACGCTCTGCAAATCCTGACCTGTTTCAGGATTGATTTGTGCGGTCGGCTCGTCGGTACTGTGCCCCTGACTTATCCACAACAATCGCCAGTGGGCCAATTGGTCCTCTTTCCGGTCTCCACGTCCCGCCGCTGGAACCTGCAACACCTCGTTAAGGCGCGATTCGGCATCAGGTCCATTCAACGTGGACTCGACGCGACCATCCCGACTTACCTTTAACTCACAGGTGCCCGACTGCCCCTTGAAGTGCTTGCGTGCGGCGTATTCGAAGCCGTCATGTTCAAACACGACCTCGATGTCAGGCTTGGACCCGTCGTCCGGCTGCATGGCGTCCAGCACCTTGCCTGTGAGATTGTACTTTTGGAACAGACAGGCATGCACAGCATCCATGAGCGTCGACTTACCCGACTCATTTGACCCGTGGATCACATGGAGTTGCTCGTCAAACTCGATCTCGACCGGCTCATCACCGGCATGAACGCGGAAGTTCTGGATGCGGGCGGATAGCAATTTCATGGTCGCTACTCTCCCCCAATACTTCGTGAACACTGAAACAGCATCTGTAGCGCCAAGCTTGCGATACGCCCGTCGTCACTGTCATCACCTACTTGCTGTCTCAGCGTCTCGGCGACGCGACCGGTCAAACCTTCGCGACCGAGTGATTCAAGTTCCTCGTCAGTGGGTTCAAGTTGTACGCCATTGCCGCGATGACGTAGATACAAGAGCAGTTCGGCTTGGGTATCGAGCAGGTCGCCGAACCGGCGTAGCTCCTCCATGCCGAGCACCCCCTCATACTCCAAACGAACCAGCGTCTTCTGGGGTTCTGACAGATCCGAAAACCACTGTTCCAATGCCGCAAGGTCGTCCGCATCGTGAATCGACGCGCTGCGTCTGAACCATTGGCATCCTGCCGATCGAATTGTGTCGAGTTTTGGAATAGCCCCCGGTGAATCGATCTCAACGATCAGGACGTTGCCCGATTGATTCTCTTTAAATCGGTCCGGCTCCGGCGTACCACTATACCACGCTTTGTCGGCAACTCGCCGAGTCCCGTGCCAGTCTCCGAGAGCGAGATAGTCAAGCTTCGCGGCGTCTACAATTGCGGGATCAATCAAGTTGGGTGTGGTTCCGCCTTCTTCTGACTCAAAATCGACGATAGACCCGTGCGCAATCGCAACGCGAATCTGGTTAGGTTCGGTGCGCGCTGTATCATCGGTGAGCCAACGGGTTGGGTCGACCACGGTGTGTCGCTGGAGCAGAGGGCAAGGCAGGAGTGTTACTGAACAGCCTGTTACAGCGACCGGTCTCTTCTCGTCAAGAAGGTGGAGCTGCTTGGGGCATCGATCGATAAACCGCTTTCTAGCGTAGACGCTCTCCGGAGCACCCGAGAAATCGTGATTGCCGGGGATGGCGTAGATTGGAACTGAAAATCTGCTGAGGACTTCCAGGGCACGGGTGACGATCTCGTTATCGACGGTGTGAGCGTCGAATAGGTCGCCTGCGACAATCACAAAATCTACTTGGCGCTCAGTCGCCAGGCCACCGATCCGTTCCACAGCCGCCAAACGTTCTGCCCTCAGCAGAGCCCCCTTATCCCCGGGGACCTGCCCCATGCTCGCTCCGAGCTGCCAATCTGAAGTGTGGAGGAACTTTACCATGCACCGCGCCCTTCTAGTCACGGGCGGCATCTCGCAGGCGACGACCAACGAGACCCCCCTTCTGACCCACATCTTAACCGACGTTCTACTGGTTGTGGAGTCAAGGCCCGCTATGAACAGGCACGTAGATGGGAATCCCGAAGCGTATCACTCGCATCGCTGAGTCGCATTTTGTCATCTTGGGACAGGACTTTCAAGCAGTATCATCAATGAGCACTGCTTGAATATTGCCATGTTGCTTACATGAACGCATCAACTCCGAGGTGCACTATGACTCGGTTACCCCATACCTCCCAATTATATGAAAATGTATTTGTTCTTTACGCCATCATCGATCGACATAGCCAATCCGATGATTCACCCCATATAGAGTCATATAGCAACAGCGGGATCATTGTTTTCAGACACTCACCAGTTACGCCGAACAAAATGCCATCTGGACGAATCGAGTACCCATTGACGGTTTTTGTCGTTATGCACTTCAATAATTCGAATATCTGCGCGGTGACAGGGGCGATCGGCCGTGTATTTCATATCAGCAAGACGCGACGAGGCATTCTTCGCCGCATTCTGAATACCTGCTTCAAACTTCACTAGCCCTCCACCACCGGCGAAACCATTTGGCCGCAGTACAAAGTTGAGCGATAGGACGCACTCGAATGGGGTGCGGTTATCGAAAAGCTTAAGCAAATCAAATTCAACAATGGGCCGCTTCCATCCAATCGCAAACGAGAATTCTATCCCGATTATTGGTCGCACATACTCACCAACAGCAAAGTCGATCAACCCGCCTCGATGTTGTCGAGAAGTAATTTCGCACGGACGATATCCGTCACCCTCAGTTTTTCGATACTTAGCCAAACCTAAGCCTGCTATCTTCTTGAACGTTGGCCATTCGGGATGCAACCAGAGTTTACCGTCGCGATCATAGCCTCGGTAATCCAACCCCATCTCATGCTTTACAAGCGATGAAAATGCGTGATGTAGGTAACGTTCATTGAGCTGGTTGTATACCGAGCCATCGAATGTATTGACTAAACAATCAGCTGCGCTTCGAATTTTTTCCCAAGCATTCATGGCTACACAACGAGACATGCACCTTGATAACGTATCAGCGTCGCTTCTTACCTTCCACCTTCAGCAATAATTCTCCCGCAGAAATCCCCAAAGCGGCACAGATTCGCATGAGCATATCGACCGTTGGCGACTTCTGGCCCAGTTCTAGCAGCGACACGTAATTCCGAGATATCTTCGCTCGATGAGCGAGCTCTTCCTGGCTCATCTCTTTGGCCTGCCGCGCTTTACGCAATTCATCACCGATCATGTCGCGACAGTACAGATTGACACCCCGAACGTCCGCCAACTATAGTAGGAATATCTGTCGTCTCGGTCTCCGGCGTCACCGGTTTGAACTGCTACGGGACGCGTGGCCGAGCCGCCATTCAGGCTAGAGAGACCATCGACGATGAAGCAATCCGGAGGCTTTTCATGATTCATTTCAACTGTACGGGGTGTGGACGAGCATTCAGTGTGGCAGACAAATTCGCGGGGCGGCCTGTAAAGTGTCGGGATTGCGGCGCGAAGCTGCGTATTCCCGAAGCTGAGGATCAAGCACCTGAGCCAACTCGCGTGCTCGCTGAATATCAGGCGCAGGACGACGATTTACAGGAGTACAGCTTAGCTGAGGAGTTACCATCCATAGAGCCTGCGCCACAACCTCGTATAACGAGAACACGTAAATCCTCCCAACGACGGACGTCAAAGCCGCAGCGCAAGGCAAGCTTCCTCTACACAGCTGTCGGTGGTCAGCTTTTTCGAGTTCTTAAAGTGGTCTTTATGCTTTCAGTTGTTGTAATCTGCATCATACTGTTCATGCAGCATTATGAGGAAATCTTCCCATCACAACATGCGCCTACACAACCAAAGCCTACATCAATCAATCAGCCTGATCCCGAAGCGGAGGCAGCATGGGCAAAAGCTGAAGCCGAATCAGCTAAAATGGATCGAGAGCGGCAACAAGCTGCCGATACCCTTGATCCTTTCGTCGGTAAGATCAGACGATTTGCCGTCGCCCGAGAGGTGGGAATCAACTATGCCGATCTAAAAGGCGCAGTGGTCGAACTATCTGCTTCGTATAAAGAAGTGAACTGGACAGCTGCACGCAAAGATTCTTCTGGCGTATTCATAGCGACTGATGCAAAAAGGATGCTCGATGATTACAAGCGAGCATTGCATGCCTGGGAAAATGCAATTCGATACTCGGGCGAAGAACTGTTGGCAACGAGTGTGGTGCGATATGAAATGGACAGAGACAAGGCTCTGGGAGAAGGAGACGAGAGCCTGAAGAAGGTTCTGGAACAATATGAGCATTTACGACGAATGATTCAGCATTGATGTTCAGATCGCCTTCTCGGACATCCTGTCTCTGATTGGTGTACCTAATTGCCGAGATGGGACCCACCAGAATAAGGGGGTATGGGACGGGCCTGTTACTATCAATA
>PABJ01000048.1 GCA_002699105.1 Ectothiorhodospiraceae bacterium
AGCCGGTTTCGGCGAAGACCTTATCGAACTTCATCGCACTGAGCGGCGTGGCAGCGGTAACTCCGTCCACGGCGTAGTTCGGCTGCACCCACGTCGTCATCGGCACGGGGAACGCTGCCTGCAGGAATGCCCGCCCGACAAGCGCCGGATTGAAAATATTGTATCCGAGTCCGCCGAAAAGCTGCTTTCCGACAGCGATGGAAATAAACGATCCTATCGCGGTGAAGAACAGGCTGAAGTTCGGCGGAATGATGAGCGCGAGGAGCAGGCCGGTGATAATGGCGCTGCCGTCCGCGATCTGGACCGGCTTCTTGCGGATCGCCTGAATCCCGGCTTCGGTGCCGATAGCGACGCCGACTGCCACCGCCATGATGACAAGCTGATACAGCCCGAAGAACACGACGGCCGCGATAACGCAGGGCGCCAGCGCTGCAACGACAAACCACATGATTTGCTTTGTGGTCCACCGGCTGTGAAGATGGGGCGAGGTTTCGAGCCGCAAGGCAAGCGGGGTCTCCGCCTCGGTAACTGCTATTGTAGCCATGTGCGTTGTAGTGTATAAATCGTAAAACGTTCTTTTTGCTTAGGTGCTTTGCTCGGCTTTGCGCTCGCGCTGGAGCTTCATCACTTCCTGCTTTCCGAGTCTGAGCCACTGGACAAGCGGAATGTTCGCCGGGCATGTGAAGGCGCAGGTGCCGCATTCCATGCAGACGGTGACGCCGAGCTCTTCTGCTTCTTCGAACCGGCCAAGCTGCGAATACCGCGAAAGCTTCGTCGGGACGAGGTGAAGCGGGCATGCATCGACGCACTTACCGCAGCGGAGGCAGGGAGTTTCTTCCTGCTTGCGCATCTCCTTCTTCGTCAGGACGACGATACCCGAGGTGGCCTTCATGACGGGGGCAGCCAGATCGTACTGCGCGACGCCCATCATCGGGCCGCCGACAATAACCTTGGATGCGTCCTCCGTCACGCCGCCGCAAAATTCCAGCACTTCGGTAATCGGCGTACCGACTGGTACGATGAGGTTCTTGGGCTCTTTGATACCGGCGCCGGTAACAGTGAGGGCAGCTGTGATCTGCGGTTCGCCTTTTGCGATCGAATCGTAGATCGCGACGGCGGTACCGATGTTCTGAATCACCACGCCGACATCGAGCGGGAGCTTGCCTGGAGGAACCTCGCGGCCGTTCACGGCTTTGATGAGCATCTTCTCCGCACCCTGCGGGTACTTGGTTTTCAGTGCGGCGACTTCGATGCCTTCCATTCCCTGCACGGCAGCTTCCATCGCCTTGATGGCGTCCGGCTTGTTGTCTTCGATGCCGAAAACGCCGCGCTTCACACCGAGCGCCAGCATTATGAGACGCAGTCCTTCGGCGATGGCCTCCGGGCGTTCGATCATGAAGCGGTAGTCGCGCGTGAGGTACGGCTCGCATTCGCAGCCGTTTATCATCACGGTGTCGATTTCCTTATCGGGCGGTGGCGTAAGCTTGACGAATGTCGGGAATGCCGCGCCGCCTTGCCCCACGATACCGGCCTCCTTCACGCGCTCGCGGATCTGTTCCGGCGTGATGGTATCCAGCGGGAGCGGGGGGAAGTATTCCGGCTCAGCCGGCTCCTCTTCGCCGTTGGGAATGATGACGATGGCATCCTTCGGGAAGCCGCCTGCATTCACTTCCCGCGAAATTGACTTCACGGTGCCCGCAATGGAGCTGTGAATCGGCGCGGAAATAAACCCTTCGGCCTCGGCGATAAGCTGCCCTGGAACCACGGCATCTTTCTTTTTTACGCGCGGGGTGGAGGCTTTCCCAATATGCTGGGAGAGCGGGAGAACGATCGTCGTTGGGGCGGGGAACCGCTCAAATGCTTTATGAGCGGAAAGCTCTTTTTCTTCCGGCGGATGAACACCACCAGGAAACGTCTTGGTACTCACGGATGTGCGTCTTTCTGCTGCGGTGAAACACGTAGGTGCTTGAAATTACAGGATTAAAACGTTTTGCATCCTGTAACCCGTAATTATTCGCTATAAATTTCACACTTTTTCGCACCAATTCAAAGACTAATCGGCATCACTGCTTCGATTTTCGGTACATAGGTTTTGGGTGTGAAAATCCACATATTTTAGGCTTGATAATGTTGAAACGCTGAAACCCAAAATGATCGTCATGAAGTTTGGCGGCACCTCTGTGCAGGACGCCGCATCGATCCGGAATGTTTGTAAAATCATTGATTCCCGTAAGGATAAAAGGCCGATTGTCGTGCTTTCGGCGTGCGCCGGTATCACCAATGAACTGGTTGCATGCGCGGAACTCGCTGCCGACGGCAACAGGGAAGAAGCTCAGGACAGGCTCGAGAAGAACGTCTACGAACGGCACTACACCATCGTCCAGGAGCTGATCGAAGACCTGAGGGAGCAGGATTTGCTGATTCGCCATATCCGTCAGCACATCGACGACCTTTCGCACCTGCTGTACGGCATCAGCATTACCGGCGATCTTTCCCCGCGCGTGCTGGATTTTGCTCTCTCCTACGGCGAGACCCTCTCGACGAGCATCACCACGGTTGCACTTCGAGAGGCAAAGATGAGGTCCATTCTGGCGGACTCGCGGGAGTGCATCATCACGAACAGCGCATTCGGCAGGGCGGAGCCGCTCCTGGAACAGACGCGGATAGCCTGTGAAGCCAATCTGCTCAATCACGTCATGGAAGGGAGAATCCCCGTATTGCAGGGATTCATTGCTGCGAATGAAGAAGGCATTACCACGACGCTTGGGCGGGGCGGTTCGGATTACACCACGGCGATTGTAGGATCGGTGCTTCATGCGGATAACATCGAAATCTGGACCGATGTGGACGGAATTCTGACCGCCGATCCCAAGATTGTGAAGAATGCCCGGCGGGTACAGGAGATGTCCTTCCAGGAAGCGTCGGAGCTAGCGTACTTCGGCGCCAAGGTGCTGCATCCCAGCACGCTGCTGCCCGCGATCGAGAAGAACATTCCGGTCACCATCCTCAATTCAAAGCGCCCAGAGATCGAGGGCACGCGTATCACGGCGCTCACAGCCCGCACCGATAGCGCGGTGAAATCCATCAGCTATAAGCGCGGTATCACCGTCGTGAATATCTCCAGCACGCGGATGCTGGGCAGCTACGGATTCATGAAGAAGATTTTCGATGTGTTCGATTTCTTCCGCACCTCGGTTGATCTTGTCGTGACATCGGAGGTGAGCGTTTCGCTCAGCATTGAAAGCTCGCCCGATATGCCCGGACTCCTGCGCGAACTGGAACAATACGGGACGATTAACCTGCAGGAAAACCGCGCGATTGTCTGCGTCGTCGGCGAGAAGATCATCGATGAGCGCGGACTCGCGGCACGGATATTCTCACGATTGCAAAACGTGCCTATCGATATGATCTCGCAAGGCGGATCGGATACCAATATGACGTTCGTCATCCACGAGCAGTACATCGGCGAAGCAGTATCGATGCTGCATGAAGAATTCTTTCCGGCCTGAGCGACGTACACCAATACACCAAACAGACCCAATTTTTCTATGGCTATAGATCCGAAGAAAATAGCACACCATATCGCAAGCGGATTCACCTACGATAACGGCCAGCTTCTTTGCGGAGACCAGCCTGTAAAATCAATTGCTGAGCGATTCGGTACGCCGCTGTACCTGTATAATATCGATGAGATGGTGGCTGGGTACAGACGCTACGCTGAAGCACTCTCCGCCCTCGATCATCAAACCTGTTACGCAGTGAAGGCGAATTCCTCCCTTGCGCTGCTCCGGGCATTGATCGATGCGGGGTGCGGGATGGATGTGAATTCGCGCGGTGAGTTGTTCCGGGCATTGAAAGCCGGAGCAAAGCCGGAAGCGATCACGATGACCGGCGTCGGGAAAAGCCGCGAAGATATCGAAGACGCGCTCGATGCAGGAATTCTGTTATTGAACGCAGAATCCGTCGAAGAGTGCTTGCGCATCGACGCCATCGCCAAGGAGAAGGGGCTCAAGGCGCAGGTCGTTCTTCGTATCAATCCCGATGTGGATGCGCATACGCATCCATATATCGCTACGGGATTGGCCGAGCATAAATTCGGACTGGGGATAGAGGAAGCGCACGCAGCAATCCCTGTTCTCGTCGAGCTCGGAAACGTGGAGCTCGTCGGCTTTGGAATGCACCTCGGATCGCAGATTTTCGATCCGCATACGCATGCCGAGGGTCTATCGAAACTTGCCGACTTCATACTCACACTGGATCTCGATGTGCGCGCCAAGCTCCGCTACGTCAATATCGGCGGTGGGATCGGCGTCCCATACCGGGAGAGCGAGGGAAGCATCCCGTTCGATGATTTCGTGAGCAGGCTGCAGCGGCTTCTCGATGATTCCCACTTGAACGTAAAAATCCTTACCGAGCCGGGGCGGTATCTCGCCGCAGGCAGCGGCATCCTCGTCACCAAGGTTGAATATGTGAAGAGCAATGCGGAGCGGACCTTCGTGATTCTTGACGGCGGGATGAACGATTTACTGCGTCCCGCCCTGTACGATGCCTACCACGAGATTCATCCTGTGGAACTGCACGCGTCCCGCCAGGTTTCTTCGGTGGAAATCGTCGGACCGATTTGCGAATCCGGCGATACCTTCGCCAGGGGCCGCCGCATGCAGGAGGTGCGTGAGGGAGAGTATGTCGCGATCTTCTCTGCAGGGGCATACGGTGCCACGATGAGCTCTCGCTATAACTCGAAGCCCCTCGCCGCAGAAGCTGCGCTGATCGGCGGGGAAGCAATACTTATCCGGGAGCGTGAGACGCTCGAGGATATGGTCCGGAAGGAACTGCTGCCGTAGCAAGCGTTTTTGGGGTTCAATGAAATGAAAAGGGCGCGGATAACCGCGCCCTTTGTATATCGTCTAAGGTCGAACTACTTCACCAGATGCATCGAGCGCGACAGCGAAGAACCGTCGACGGTAAGGCGGTAGAAGTAGAGTCCGCTCGGATAGGCAGCCGCATTCCATTCCACGCGATGCAAACCTGCCTGCTCGGTCTGGTTTACCAGCACTGCTACCTCATCGCCGAGGGCATTGTACACCGCAAGCTGCACATGCGCCGCGTTCGGCAATGCGTACTCGATCCTGGTCGCAGGATTGAACGGATTCGGGTAGTTCTGGTGCAGTTCCACCCCTACCGGAACGTACGCCGGATCGATGATGGCGTTGGGATCGGCGCTGCCGGTCCCTCGCAGGGAAACGGTCTCCGGATCGGGAGATTTATCGTGCGTAATAAGCAGCTCAGCCGTACGGAGTCCCTCTGCGGTTGGGGCGAACTTCAGGTCGATGTACTGCACCGATCCGCCGGGGATTCCGAATGGCGGCGACGGGGCTTCATAGCTGAAGTCGGATGCGCCTACACCTTGCAGGATGATCGCGGAAACAAACACCGGCGATGGATAGTGGTTGTACACCTTCAGTTCGAAACTGCCTTCCGTCGAAATTTGGACCGTACCGAAGTCTACATCGGTGTCCGAAAGCTCGACGACCGGACGGTTTTCGAGGACTGTGATCGGCATGATCTCGATCTTCGAACAGCCCAGATTGCTCACCGTTAGCCGTACCTGGTACAATCCCGCTGATGCGAATGTATGCGTCGGGTTCTGCTCCGAGGAGGAATTACCGTCGCCGAAATCCCACTGCCAACTGATCGCGCCGGGTGTGTTGTCTGTAAACGAAACTTCACCTGATTCGTCCAGATAGACTGTATCGGCGGAAACGGAGACATCGGGGATCAACTGCTCGGTGATCGTGACATTGGCTTGTGCGAACGCCGCACCGGAAATATTCTCGTTCCGCACCGAGTACACGTACGAGCCGGGCATATCGGTCGGTGCGCTGTAGAGATTGCCCGACTGGAGGAAGTTCGGATGACGCCAGTCGAACGGGGGACCTGCTGCCTTCACCGTCGCCGAATCCGCATCGTACCAGTACACGTTGCCTTCCGCGAGGTCTGTCGGCAGGAGGTCGAGAATATCGTCTTTACACGCCACGATGGGCGACTCGAATACCGGTTGGGGAAATTCCGGATACTCGGTGATAATTGTTGCCTTCGGATCGCCGACGACGATTGCCATCCAGGACATTGTCGGGAGCGACATATAGTACGCATCGGCGAGGTAGTGCCCATCCACGTAGCGCGGGAAAAGAATATTCACCCATGCGAGCGCGACGGTGTACGGTTCGAATACATACCCGCTGACGCCTGCGCAGCCTTCCTCGATGAGATCAGCAATCCGGCTCTGTCCGCTTTCCTGCCCGGGCGTGAAGTTTCTTCCGCCTGTGGAAACGTATGTCTCGGCGATAGAGCCGCGCAGCCAGTGGTTGCGGGGACGCGATTTCGTGGTATTCAAATGATCGTAGTGGTCGTTCGAACCCCAGCTTACATAGCCGATGACGTTGCGGTGATCGGCCTGGTATTCGGTGGTCTCATCGAGCAGGACATTCCAGCCGCGGCTGACGAGCGCATTCTTTGCTTCGATCATGTTGTCGTTGTACTGCTGCCGTCCCGGGAAGTTGTTATCCGGATCGATGTCGAGAATGAACTGAGCCGAGTCCTTATCTACGTAGGTATTCGGTCCTTGCCGGTCGATGAGCTCTATTACCCGTTCTTCGGTCAGCGCGGTCAGTCGTGTGACGAGATACATGCCGTACGACTGCCTGCTATACTGTTCGTCCCTGCCCCAATACGGATGAGTGCGAATCCCTCCTTGCGGCGTGACAAGGGTCGAGTCCATGATATGGTTTGCAAACGGCCCGAGTATCAGCATCAGCTCCGCATCGAAGGATGCAGACGCAGTACCGACGGAAGGAAGCTTGCCGAGGTTCACGCGCAGCGGCACGCCCTTCGTCGTGACGAGGTAGTTCAGTGAATCCGCCAGGCCTGAGGTGGTCAGGTAATCCTCAATTTGCTGCCGTGCATCCGCGAACTCCGTCCCGTTGATGGTCTCCTTCGCCGGGACGTTGATGTAGATGAGGTTCGCATCGGGGATATTGCGCTGCGCCGCGAAGTACTCGCCAATGGTGACGCTGGTCTCCGAATTTGTATTGATAATGACGCCAACATCGTGGTAGGTGATGGGCGCCTGTGCCAATAGTGACACCGAGATAGTGAGCATGAACAGGGTGGATACTAGATACCGCATAGAGCTATCCAGGGTTGTATGAAAGAATTGCGTATTTCCGGCTGCTACTTAGCGAACATAAAATAATCAGCCGCACTGATAGAGGAAAGTCAGAATTCTAACCCTCTGTAAAGAATGCAACTGCCCCGGCTTACCGCACGATGGTTACCGGGATAGACTTCACGATTTCACCGGAATACATGACTGCGTAATAGCGACCGCTTGGCAGATCGGTCGTTGTGATGCGATATACAGAGACGCCTTCAGTGGAGGTGCCATCGAACACCGGCCGCACTTCGATTCCGCGCTCGTCGAAGAGCACAATGCGCACATCGGTTTCAGCAGGAGTATCAAGCCGAAGATTGATCGACTCCGTTGCGGGATTCGGATATGATTGAATCGTGGGCGCGGCAATCCTGAGAAAGCCTTCGGGGTTGCGGCAGGAATTGTTGATACACACCGTACCGCTTCCGCCGCTCGTAAAGGGAATGCCCGGATACTGCGACGCAGGATTGAACGTCGTTGTATCCACCGTCACCGGACTGCAGCCGAAATCACCGAGTCTATCCCGGAAGAGGACGCCGAACAGCTTTCCGCTGCCCGTCCATGCCTCGGGGGATCCGATCGTGACCTGGATCGTGTTGCCTTGCAGCGATGCGCTCACATTTGCAGATGCGGGCAGCACCGAACCATCCTGCTCTATTGCTACATAGTAGAGGAGCGCCGGGTCGAACGCGATCCTGATTTCCGCATCGAATATCTCCCATTCACCGGGAGAATCCTGCAGGACTACTTCTACAGTCCCCGTACCTCCCGGCAAGAGCATGAGATCGGGATTCCCGATATCGACACGGAGCCTTTCTGCCGTGGCTTCACCGGAGAGGACAGCATCGAAGAAATCGCCGCAGCTATTCCGGATTCGCAGGAGTGCATTCCGGGGGCCTTTCTGTCGCGGGGCAAACTGGAGTTCGATCAGAAGGCTATCGCCCGGTGCGATGGTAGCAGGGAGAGTTGCAGGCTGGATGACTGAGAACTCATTCCACGACGGCACAAGCTCCCGAATCGTGACCGGAACGGAGCCGGTATTCACGAGATGAGTCACCGCACGGCTCGTCGTCCCGACGTAGGTCAGGGGAAAGTCCACGCTGATAGGCGCCCATGAGGCCGACGGGATGATATTCTGCACACGCAGCGTATCGTACAACGTTTCTCCATCCGGCCGCCGCAGAGCAAGGACACTGGTGTGCGCTCCCGGCTGGGTATTATCGATCTGGATGCGTATCGCGAGGCTATCGCCGTTGGCGATGGTTACCGGCAGCGTAGGGTATAGCGGCTCGAAAATATCTCCGCCTGTGAGCACCGTAACGGATACGTCCGCGATCTCGAGGATGCCATCATCGGGGAGGTTGTTTTTGATCGAGACGGTTCGTTCCTGGGCAGATGTATCGCAGGTTGATAGCCTCCCGAAGTCGATGCTCGTGTGCGTCGGCACCTCGATCCGCACATTATCCAGCCTGTGCGGATTGTAGGAATTTCCCGACGCGGCAGTGAAACCGAAATATCCGTTGTAGGTTGCGAAATTCCCGACGGTGTGGCTCAGCCGTTCCTCGCCGTCTATCTCCGTCCTGAACACGCCGTTCGCGTTCGTGATCTTGATTCTGTGCCAGGCGTTGTTCTCTAGCTTGTTTGCTTCGAGCAACTCGGCGCGCAGATGATTGCTTGTCTGCTGATAGATGAGCGCGACGTGCTGCCCGTTCGGATCGTTCTCGGTGCTGTTATCGAATGTATCGAACTCCATTCCGTAGCCGCCGCTTCCGGTGAAGTTCATCTCGCCGCCGTAGGAAATCGGGTACGTAGTCGTCCGCGCAAAGGCTGCTACGATGCCGTCCGCACCGCTGCGGTTGCTGCTTTCATTGGATCCGAAAAAAGCATCGAACCGCACATCGAAGTAGCGCATATCCCGCGGCGTTGGTGCGTAGATTTTGCCGGCCTGTCCTTCAACATCCGGCGTAATAGCGATGTAGCCGTCGGGGTGCCAGGCCGCATCCTGCGAAATGATGTATTGACCCTGCGGCGCTGTGGTGAAGTCATCCGCCCAAACGGCCGTCCGCCAGGGAATCGACTGCTGTGCACTGGCGGACATCGCTCCGAAGGAGAGTATGACTCCCATCGCTAGCAGATGCATGAAGCACGAACGCCGACTATGAAAAGATCGCTTCGAGGACATCTTCCGTGTTTTCAAGGGATTCGAACAAGTGATCCGGGTTGTGTGATTCAAGTTGTGCATAAGAGTATCTCCCAGTGGCGACTGCCAGCGATTTCGCGCCGATTTCGATTCCACATGTGATGTCGTTCGGCGTATCGCCGATGATAACGGTTTCCGCACCGCTGTACTCGATTCCCGATACTTCGCCTGCTTTCCGCAGCGCAACGGCAGGCAGTTCGGGGCGCAGATTGCCGTCGCTGCCGAACGCCCCGAAAGGGAAGTAGTGCCATAATCCTACCGCATTCAGTTTCAACTCCGCGCCGAGCGGCATATTGCCGGTCAACAGCCCGATAGTGCAGTTCGGATTCTCGTGCAATGTCCGCACCAGCTGCGGAATACCGGGGCAAACCTTGATCTTGTCGTTGGTGAGCTGCGGTTTCAAATCTTCGTAAAACGCCTTGAAGAAATGCTCCCGGCGCGCCAGCGCATCGGATGGATTGATAGACGTTGTTTCGATCAGCTCGCGGTAGATCTGCGTGTCCAGTTTGCCGGAAAAATCATGATCGCGTGTGATGCCTTCGTATTCGAACGAGCGTTCCATCGCACGAATGAAGTACTCCTTGGCGATGCCGTTCGTTGTCAGGATGGTACCGTCTATATCGAAAAGGACGAGTCGTTTCTTGGTCATTCTTGCTCTTGTGGTTCTGGTACTGATCGCGAAAGCAGGAAATCGCTTATGCGCGGAAAATGATAGCCGACGTATGCAAATGCCTTGCCGGGGAGCGATACGATGTTCTCTCTGCATCTGCGCTCGACGCAGCGGAGGATGGCCTTTGCCGCAACCTCCGGCGGGTCGGTGACCTGCATGGGGGGATTCACGGGGCGTTCGGAGTAAATCATGCGCTCCCGGATTTCCGTAGCCGTCCGCGAGGGG
>PABJ01000049.1 GCA_002699105.1 Ectothiorhodospiraceae bacterium
ACATAGTGCTGTTGCAGGTACATTGTTGAAAGAATAAGCAGCGATCCCGGGACGACGTAGATCAGGAAAAATGTACGTTGGTACTGAAATCCGTAGATAAGTGTCAGCATGGTCACCCCCGTGTGCATGCTCGGAACGCAATCCCGGACATGGGATGCCAGGTTACCCTTCAGAAATCCTTGAATCCACTCGGTGGTGGGGAAGCGTCCTGTCAGCGGTGCCAGATAGTCGGTCATGAAACGCTCAGGGCCGAGTGCCGGGAAAAGCTGGTAGGAAAGGAGCGCACCGTACCAGCCGAGGAGCATGGCTGTGAGTACTTTCCGGAACCGTGCTTCCGGACTGCGCAGGAACATGAGAATCAGCAGTACGGGCATTCCGAAGTAGTATGAAAAATACGAGAGGTACATGACGTCTGTCAGGTACTCAACGGCGACCGAGCGCAACCAGATATTCGGATTGACGCCGAAGATCGCCTCGTCTATCTTGATCAAGGCCGGATCGACCAGCGAGGGATTTGCCGCGGTCATCATCTGGTGAATGGGATCGTACAGCGCTCCGTACATGATGAACGGCAGGAAATAAAGGATGAAGGTAGAGCTTCTTCCGAGATTGGGCTGCAGGCGATATGCAATCAGCCATACCGCTGCAAACATGCCGAATCCTACCGTTACATGCGGCACCATCTGTGCAGCGCCTTGAACGATGGCGTACAGGACAAGGAGAGAGATCGTTATGACGGGAATGAGCAAGTGCGTCGCAGGGAGCTCCCGCGGCGCACCAGGAAGTACTTGGACCATGAACAGGTATTAGCGGTATCTATCCGGAGTTGAAGCGCCAGTTTTATCTTTCACCCAGTCGCGTATCCGCCGTTTTGTCTCCAGGCTGAGGTTCGCGTTGGGATGCAGTGGAAGATAATACCACGGCGGCATTTCTCCTCCATCAGTCACCTGCAAAATCTTTTGGTAGAACTCCCGTTTTTCGCTCGAAGAGTATGTGTTCCACTCCGAGAAATTCATGTGCGAACGCGCTTCTTCCACGTGGTTGACGATCCACCATGAAAATGGCGAGATATTGGTGTACCACGACCATTCCGTTTCGTTAGAATGGCAATCGTAGCACGAACGCCGCAGATCAAGCCCGAGCTTTCCTGGGGCGTTTACGTCGCCCTGAAGATCGGGATTGGTTCTTACAGGTTGATAGAACTGTGCTGCAATAAGCAGAACGAGCGGAATCAACCAGAAGGTTTTCCGTGAAACGGTCATATCGCCTAACCCAGCTAGTTTGACCTTACCAATGACGAAGCACAGGCTTCGTCCGCTAGCCTAATGTACAGCCGGTATTAGCCGTTGCCTAGTACAGAATTATCTGGAATTGCAGCTTTTTCATGACCGTCGTTGTGGAGCTCTACAACGCCTTTACATACGACGCCGCTCCCAAATGTATACGGGCCGATGATGGTGAGCATTTCGCAGTCCTTCAAACTCGGCGGACCGGAAGGAAATGCCGCTTTTAGCTGATCGAGCAGCTTGTAATGCTCTTTATCCAACTCCACGGTGACGTTTTCAACAGTGCAGTCCTGTGAGGGTACGACACGGTAGTCGTCGGTAAGCGTATATGCGTCTGATCGGACAACGAGGAGATCGTCGGTAGTTTTTACCGGGGCGAACCTTGTACGCGGCACAAGCAGGGCCTGAGCATTGTCGAAGAGAGAGATCGCCGACCCCATTGCGGTTTCGAGCTGATACACCTTCGGGGATTCTGGATCGCGAGGATCGACGGTCTTTTCGTTCCGGATGAGAGGCAGTGGAAGTACGTTGCCGTGCCGCTTCATGAGTTCGCGCAACGATGGTAGATGAATCCAGAGCGTGTTCGTGTTGAAGTACTTGTAAAGCCCAATGTCCTGGAATTCCTGCTCCTCTTCCGGCGGACATTGCGCGCGTTCCCGGAGCCCGAGACCGCCATCTTTACGCTTCGCCAGGTGACCGCCTTTGCGGTCGGCGGGTGTGCGTCTTGCGACCTCCATCAGGAAGTCTGTCCCCGTCCGGTGCATATAATCCACGATGGCGGGTTCCAGCGTTGCGCCGAGATTATCTGCATTTGATACGAAAGCGTATTCATAGCCGCGATCAAGCAGCATCTCGAGCATTCCGGATGTAACGAGGGATATGTAGATATCTCCATGCCCGGGAGGACACCATTCCAATTCAGGATTTGCTTCCCAGCGGGCAGGCTCCAGGGAATCCGCCATGACCTTCGGGACCTTATTCTGCAGGAAATCGAAAGGAATATCGCTTCGGAGTTCAGTATAGGGCTCAAGCGAACGCTCTGTGTCTTCATGCGTATTGAAGCTGTTCATGAAGACCAGCGGAATATCGATTGCATACTGCTTGTTGGCAGCGATCACTTGCCGCGCGATAATATCGAGAAAGCTCAGGTCGTCGCGGACGGGGATAACGCTTTTAGGTCGATCGAGCCCCATGCTTGTGCCCAGTCCGCCGTTGAGTTTTATCATCACGACTTTGGAAAGCAGATTTGCCTGAGATGCCTGCTGATCGATTTCATCCAGTGCCGGTACCGATTCGACAGGATCGATCTCTGTACGCGAGATCCTTCCGGTATCGCCCTGGACGAGCATTTGATAGTTTCTGCGGAAGGATGCAATGCTGAGTTCGTGGCTTTGTTCCGCTTGAAGCTTGCGTTGGAAGGGTGCGAACGTATCCCGGGGTTCTTCGCTCATAATGCGTTCTGGTGATAGATATTACGGATGCTACAGGATAGAGAAACTAGATTTCGCGCGCAACCGACCGGCGATAAAACGTGTGCGCATCTGCGGAGGTGACAAGGCCGACTGCCCGTTTCGTATCCTCTGCCTGCACGACGGGGAGGACCGTCCATCCGTAGTCGTCGAAAAGCTTGATAACCACATCCAGCGTTGTTTCCTCCGTCACAGGCTTGATCGAAGTCACCATGACGTCTGCGGCAAGCAGCGAAGACACGCTCTCGGTCTCGGTGATGAACGAGCGGACGTCTTCGAACTCGATTATCCCCAAGTAGCGCTGTTCTTCGTTCAGGACGAGCACGGCTTCGTGCCTGGTCGATTCAAATATCTGAATCACCCGGCGCAATGGTGTATTCGGCGTCACATGGGCAACACCGCGTTCCACGATCTGCTCGATAGCGAATTCGCTCATCGTCGGCAGATATGCATACGAGCCGATGCTCTTCCCCTGCATTTTTAGCGTCCAGGTGTAGATCGAGCTCTTTTGCAATCGCTGGGCGATGAGCGATGTAAGAGTTGCGGTAAGCATCGCAGGCAGGATAATGGAATAATCGCTGGTGATTTCGACGAGGATGAGTACGCCCGTCAGCGGTGCATGCATAGTTCCAGCGAGTATTGCGCCCATGCCGCAGAGTGCATAGGCGGCGGGGGAGGTGACCATTCCAGGGAAAAGCGCCATGGCTCCCATGCCGAAGGCGCTTCCGAGCATAGCGCCGCTTTTCAGCGCCGGTGCAAAGACGCCGCCCGTACCGCCGGAGCCCGTAGTCAGTCCTGAGTGGATGGGCTTAAGAAGCGCAACGACCAGGAGAATCCAGATCGGCAGCGTTGAATGCAGCGCTTCGTTCACGGGCGCATAGGTCTGTTCCATCAGGCGCGGAAGAAACGCTGCAAGAACACCTGCAAGCACGCCGCCGATTGCCGGACGGAAGACGGGTGATTTGGGTAGGTAGCGCTGGCACCACCGTTCGACGGAAACATTGGTGTAGACGAAGTACGCCGATACGGCGCCCATCAGTAAACCAAGTGCGACGAAGAGAATGTATTCCTGCAGACCGATCGAGAATCCCGTCGGGGCATTGACGAGCGGATTATTGCCGTAGAAATTCCGGGTTAACGCTGTGGCGGCAACTGATGAGACCACGATGGGGGTAAAGGTCTTCAGACGGAAATCGCCAAGGATAACCTCCAGCGCAAACATCACACCGCCCATTGGCGCATTGAAGATCCCGCTGATGCCTGCCGCCGCACCGCATGCGATGAGGGTTCTGCTCTGATCGCGGGTCAGGCGGAAGACATCGCTGATACCGTAGCCTACAGCACCGCCGAGGTGGATGATGGGGCCTTCGCGCCCGCCGCCGCCGCCCGAGCCGATGGAGAGTGCCGCAGTGAGAATCTTCGAAAGAATCGTACGCTTCTGCAGCTTTCCTCGCGCGAAGCGGGATGCAAGAATGACTTCCGGCACGCCGTGGCTTGGCTTAGTCTGAAATACATACACCTGCAGCACACCGACGAGCAGTCCGCCAACGCCGGGGATGAGCGGGAAGAGCAGGTACTTCCACCACTCCATGCTGCGCGACATCTCGAATGCTAGCGCGAACTCTTCGCCGGCGAATTCCACCACGAAGTTGAACAGCAGAATAACGCCGCCCATAACAACGCCGATCATCGAGGCGATAATAATCAGGAGGGTTTCGCTGCGAGTGAACCGGAGTACCCGGCGGGAAAAGGCTTTCCCCTGGCTGAAATACAGTCTGCGGAAAAGACGCTGGAGGGACTCTATAAGCAACTTCCACAATGCCATAGCATACTAAACTACGACATGCGGAGAAGGGAACCTAGCAGTCGGAAATTACCGCGGCTACTTCACAACTATGATGTTGTGGCTGAACATCTCGCCTCCGCCGGTAACAGCAAGAATATACTTCCCGCTGGAAAGCCCGGAGGTGTTGAACGTGAGTTCGTGATCGCCCTCTGTGAGATAGAGTGTGCGTATCTCCGTGGCTTCGTCGCCGTGCATACCCGTGAGCGAAATCGTGTACTCTCTATCCGCGTGCGTGCCGGGTACATGCAGCCGGATCGTTCCCTGGCCCCCATTGAATGTAGACACCGGATTCGGCATCGTAGACACGCTGATACCCGGCCGCCGCATGACGATTTTATCGCACAGTCCATCGACGAGTACGGTCGTGGCGAGGGAATCGCTCGTCATCGGGCAGCATTCCTGCAGCAGCACGCGGTTCCCCATACTGAACGGGAAGGATGTAGCCGAGCGCAGCGTTGGAGCGCGCAATCGCAGCAGGGCCAGCACGCCGCTCGTATCGAATGGAGCGGCGAAATCCGGGACTTCAAAATAGATTTTCTCGCCTTCGCGCGTCCAGAACAGCGTTCCATCGGGGAACAGATCACCGTTAAGGATTTCAACCAATTCCAGTTCTTCCGGCACTTCGATTTCGAAGCGAAGCTGCGCGCCCATGCCTTCGACAAGGCCTTGCGTTATGACGATTGGCAGAAGCGACTCCTCACCGACGTCGAGTATCTGCGTCCGATCGTACTGAACGGAGAGTTCGCGGAAGCACTGACAGATGCTTGTGGTATCGGGATCGGTAGTAAAGAACGCATGGCAGCCGGTGATTTCCACGATGCTGCTATCGATGGAGAACTCTACGAGTCTGCTGCTATCGATACGCTGCGCCTGGACAGGAAAACCTACCAGCCGGTTTGTATTGACCGACGGCTTCACCCGCTCCAATTCAAAGCGCACTTTCCCGCGCTCGATTGTACGGATATTGACAATGTGGTTCTGCGTGACAGTGCCGAGTGTGAGAGGGAAGCGCGGTGTGATATCGATGAGGTTTTCATCGAACTCCACTACAAAACTCAGCGTCAGTTCGAGGTCCGGGTGCGGGACCGGATCGATATAAATGTAGCCAGTACCGGAAGCCGCCGGAGTAAGGTCGTCGGGGACATCGATCGTCAGGTTGAATTCATCTGGCCGGTACGGTGTGATGAGCGTTTCGGTGTCGGAGCCGAAATCGGCGGCGATCTCGACATTGAGCTGGATGGTACGTACAGAATCGCTGCAATTATTCGAGACGTATTCGCCGACGCAGCAGGGCTCGGTGATAAGGGAGGCAATTTGCTCGTAGATTTCCGTGAGTTCGCTTGGGCGCTGGACGTCGAAGAACAGTCCACCCGTCTCAATTGCCATGCGCTTCATTGCATCGATAGCCTTATCGGATGTGAGCTGAAATCCGATGGTAAAGAGCTTTACGTCTTCTACGTTGGCAAGATCGATGATCGGCTGGACATCCTGCAGAGAACTTTGCGTATCCTCGCCGTCGGTCAGGATAACAGCAAACCGCTTCGCATCGCGTAGTGCGAGCCGCTGTACTGCTTCGAATGATGCATCGAATAGCGGCGTCCCGCCCTGAGCCTGCATGCGGTCGAGCGCGAATTTGAGTAAGCCCTTATTTGTAGTGAAATCCTGCTCCACAATGACCTGAGCATTGGTAAAACGTATGACGGCAGCTTCGTCGATTGCGCCGAGGCTATCGACAAGGATTTTGCCCGATTCTTTCAGCTTTTCGAGAGTGCCAGGATTGATCGAGCCGCTGTTATCCATGACGAGCGCAACGGAATTGATCTTACTGGGAGGAGGGCAGCGGACGATTGCCTGGTAGGGTATGCCGTTTTCGATAATCGTAAAATGCTGCGATTCCAGGATTGGCACGACGCTATCGCTCTTCGCAACGCACGCGGTGAACGTAACGCGAGGAAGATCGCGGAAATCTAAGTCTTTCAAATCTACGCTGAGCGTCTGGGAGCGGGCGTGGATGCCCAATAACAGAAACAGCGCTGCCGTAATGGTAAGGGCCTTCGCAGGCAGTTCGAATCGGTGCCTCATTATACGTATCTCGTGTTGCGTGCGTATGTCATGGAATCGGGATCTATAGTCTACGCCAAACTTACGATAGGTGCAAGTCCATAATCCGTCCCTAGAAAGACACCGGATAGCGGGAGAAGTTTCAGCCCGTACGGTTTCTTTAGTACATATCTCGGAGATGCCGTACCTTTAAGGATTGAAATTATTGTTTCACTGCCGTAAACACCGGAGATTTTTCGTGAAGTACCTGCGTTTTCTCCCTCTGCCGATCCTCATCATCGTTGCCACGCTGACGATTACCGCCGACGAAGGCATGTACCCATTGAGCGAGATCGGGAAGCTTGATCTTGCCTCCAAAGGCCTCGAAATCGACATCGAAGAGATTTACAACCCCGACGGCGTCAGCCTTGTGGATGCTATTTGCGAGGTCGGACGCGGGACAGGGGAATTCGTCTCGCCTGACGGGCTCATCCTCACGAACCACCATATCGCGTTTTCCGCAGTGGTGAGCGCCAGCACCGCCGAGCGCGACTACCTGAAAGAGGGCTTCGTTGCGCCGACGAAGGCAGAGGAACTTCCCGCCGAGGGCTACGTCTGCCGCATTAATGAGGACTACCGCGATGTGAGCGACGAGATCCTCGAGGGCATTACCCGCGATACGCCGCCGGCAGAGCGCAACAAGCTCATCCGCGAGCGTATGCGGACACTGGCTGAAAAAGAGCGCGGCGACCGCGAGAATATCACCTGCGAAGTTTCCGAGATGTTTCCCGGCAAAACGTACGTGCTGTTCACCTACCGCCTCATCCTCGATGTGCGCATGGTGTACGTACCGCCCCTGGCTATCGGCGAGTTCGGCGGCGAGTTCGATAACTGGATATGGCCGCGCCATACAGGCGACTTCTCCTTCCTTCGTGCCTACGTTGCACCCGATGGTTCCACTGCCCCGTATTCGAAGGACAATGTGCCGTTCAAGCCCAAGAAGCACCTCGAAGTTAATCCCAAGGGCGTTTCCGAAGACGACTTCGTGATGATACTCGGCTATCCCGGCCGCACATACCGGCACAAGACGTCCCACTTCCTTGAACTGCAGGAAGAACGCTACCTGTCGTATATCGCCGAGATTTTCGACTGGCTCATCGACTACCTTGAGGAAGCCGGCGAAGAGGACCGCGAACTCCAGCTTCGCTATGCGAACGACATCAAGAGCTATGCGAACGTCACCAAGAACTTCAAGGGGAAGATGCAGGGGCTACGCAGGCTCGACCTCGTGGAAAAGCGCATGGCAGAAGAACGCGAGCTGCAGGAATACATCAACAGCGATAGCGAACTCCGCCAGAAGTACAGCGGCGTCTTGAAGGAGATCGATGAGCTCTACGACCGGCAGATGGAGACGATCAAAACCGAGTTGACATCGCGGCTTCTCATGCGCGCCAGCAGGGCCTCAGGACTTGCAGGGATGGCGATCCGTACGAATGCCATGAGCAACGACGATGCCCAGCGCAAGGAACGGGTCGTGAAGTCGCTCCAGGCGCAGCTCCAAGAAATCGAAACCGACGTAGAGAAAGACATCCTGGCGTACTTCTTCACGCTTGCCGCAGAGCTTCCTGAAGGTCAGCGTATCGACGCGATAGATAAAATTATCGGCAATGCGACGGATGCGGATGAAGCCGAAAAGCAGGCGTATGCCTGGCTCGACGGCGCGTTCAAGTCGCCGGTGTTCACCGAATCAGGCCTCGCCAGCTATGCCATGATGCCGAGCGATGAGTTCGCCGGGCTCGACGATCCGATGATTACCTTCATTCGCGACTTACAAAAGGAATGGGACGCTGGCGAAACGGCGCGCGAAGAACGCAGCGGCACGCTCAACCGCCTGGAAGCAGAACTCCTCGACGCGAAAATGGCCTGGAAGAAAGCCAGCTTTATTCCCGACGCGAACAGCACGCTCCGTCTGACCTACGGCTATGTACGCGGTTATTCTCCCTCGGACGCGACCTACTACTCTCCGCTCACCTCCCTGCGGGGCGTGGTGGAAAAACACACCGGCGAACGTCCGTTTATCGTTCCGGAAAAGCTGCGCGAGCTGTACCGCACGAAGAATTACAACAAGGAATTCGAGGACGAGGAACTTGAAGATGTCCCCGTTGCGCTGTTATATAATATGGATACGACCGGAGGGAATTCCGGCAGCCCCATCATGGACGCCTACGGCAGGCTCGTCGGGGTGAACTTCGACCGAGCGTACGAAGCGACGATTAACGATTACGAGTGGAGCGAATCCTACAGCCGTTCCATCGGCGTGGATATCCGCTACGTGCTCTTTATTGCGAAGTATCTCGGCGGGGCGGATTTCCTCCTCGAAGAACTCGGCGTCAACATGTAGTGACATAGAAGCGAAGGAACACCCATGCTTACAGGAAAGCGCATACTTGCAATCACCGGCGATCTCTACGAAGATCTTGAGCTTTGGTACCCGAAAATCAGGCTTGAGGAGGAAAATGCCGTTGTCGTGGTGGCGGGGACATCCACCGGGACGATAAAGGGTAAACACGGTTACCCGGCTGAGATCGATGTCGCGCTCGACAACGTGACGCACGAGGGCTTCGATGCGCTTCTCCTGCCGGGCGGGTTCGCGCCCGATAAGCTTCGCCGCCTCGACCGCGTCAAGGAACTCACGCGGCAGTTTGCCTACGATAGCCGTCTTATCGCGTTCATCTGCCATGGCGGGTGGATTCCCGTATCCGCAAAGGTCATTAACGGCAGGCGGGCGACGGGGAGCCTCGGCATCAAGGACGATCTCGAAAACGCAGGCGCCATCTGGGTTGATGCGCCCCTTGTTGCAGATGAGAACTTCATCAGTTCCCGCCACCCGGACGATCTGAAGTTCTTCGTCAAGGCGATGATCGACTACCTTGTGCGGCGCAGCAGATGAAGCTTATCACGCTCAACAGCGGCAGCAACGGCAACGCGATCTACCTCGAATCCGACGACGGCAACAGCGCCATCATGCTGGATTGCGGCATTTCGCGGCTGCAGATAGAAGCTCGTCTGAAGGTCCACGGCCGCGCCCCGCATGCCGATCTGCCGGTGTTCATTACGCACGAACACGGCGACCACGTACGCGGCCTGGCATCGCTTTCGAAAACCTACCACATGCGCAGCTACATGACGGAGGCCACCTACCGCAAGCTCTACGCGAGGCCGGAGGTGAAGGGCTTTCGCTTCATGGGCAATACCGAAACCGTTGAGCACGGCGCGTTCCGCGTGACGGCATTCCCGAAGAAGCACGATGCAGCCGATCCTGTGGGATTTCTGGTGGAAAGCGACGGCGCACGCTTTCTGTACCTGACCGATCTGGGCGAGGAGAATCCCGAGGCGCTAGCACTCCTGCCTACAGCCGACGGCATGCTCATAGAATCCAACTACGATCTCGATATGCTGCTCGCGGGCGACTACCCCCAGTGGTTGAAGCTCCGCGTGCAGTCCGATGTGGGGCACCTATCGAACGAGCAGGCAGCCTTGCTGGTGAAGCAGCATACGGGCGGTATGCTCCGAACGCTCGTCCTTGGGCACTTGAGCGCAAACAATAACACGCCCGAATGCGCCGAGACCGCCATGCGTGCCGCACTCGCCAACCGGAACGGCACCTCCCCCGCGCTCCATGTCGCCTCCCGCCACAATGTCGGCGATATTATAGAAGTGTGACCGGGGACTGGGAGACGTGCATACGGCGCTAAACTTCCCCCCTTGAATGAATCCGCATCGAGCGGACGAATGAGCACGCTGCGAGTCAAAGATCCGCTGTGGCGGATGCGCCGTGGCGTCGGGGGGATCACAGCTCTCAGCAAGCAGTGCCGCTACGTACATATAAACCCCCACGTCATCCCTGCGAAAGCCGCAGGGCGTAGGCCGTAAGCCGTGGCGGATGCGCCGTGGGGATTTGGAAAACAATCAATTTTATCTGCGTAAGGACGTTGACACGTCCTGACCCTGATAGTGATATTTCACCGCCACATCATAATCTTGCTTTTCCGATCTTTTAATTGCTAATTACGAGCAGGCGTAAAGGAAGCAAGTCGTGCTCTGCGACTCTTCTATCGATCGAATGTCCGGACATTGATCAGAGGACCTCATGAAGTACTTTATTACCATACTACTTCTTGCTTCATCCATGTTTGCACAGCAATGGGAGCAAGTTTTTCCTCCGTGGGAAGTGAACGAACTCCACGATGTCCTTTGGTGGAACGGCGACACCGTGTTCTCCTGTGGTAAGAATTACAGCTTGTTGAGAAGTACCAATAAGGGCGTGGATTGGACGGAGGTACTTGGTGAGAGGGAGATCGGCTATGATTTTGTAGATATGTTTCGATTCGGTGAATCCATCGTACTTCGAGCGGTTGTTCCTGTCCGAACAGTGATTGACTATGATCCGTTCGAATACAAGTTATTTATGTATTCTGTGAGCAGAAATGAAATTACATCGGTGAGTTTCCCGATTACAGACCGCGAAACAACAAAAGATATGAGAGTGTCAGTCGTCGGAGGTAACATCTATGTTCTTTCGCGGCGTTACAAGACGAATCCTTCGACATCCGAGGAGGCGGTTCTATACTATTCTTCCGATGCAGGAAATGCGTGGTCTGAACGATTGCTAAATCCGGACATCGCCTTGTATAATGAACGGCAAAGAGTATGTTTCGTCACAAAAGACACAGGCTTTATCGTAGCATATTCATACTCAAACCCCGGCCCAACATTGCGCTTATTTCGCACAACCGATAGCGCGACTTCGTGGGATCTGTTGGAGGGCTCACCTGAATTATCCGGGCAGGTGGAGGTTAATTATGCTGGTTTCAGTGGAAATCACTTTGTGTACCTGCATGGAAGTACCGCTATATATATTTCAACGGACTATGGTGACACCTGGAGCGATCAGCGGTTGGTTCCGTGGACGACGTCAGTATCTTCGGTAATTGCCGATATTCAATGGCCCGAATATATGCGGATGCACGTGCTTGGAGAAGGCGGAGATATATACACATCAACCGATGGTGGCATCGAATGGGATCAAGTGCGGGACATCACAGCACTTCACGTAGATCGAGACTATTACGCTACTGGGCTAACTGTACACAACAGCGATCTGATCGTTTCAAATATGGCTGGATACTTCGATGTTAGTCACGATGATGGTGCGACTTGGGACAACGTACGGTATAGTGACGTTTACAACATTCGAAATGTGAGATTCTATGACCGCAATAACGGTACGGTCGTTGCATCCAATATAGAACGTGAGGATGCTGTGTTTACGACAACCGATGGTGGCGGCTCTTTTGAGTATATCGGGACGATGCCTCAGATCGAGTATTATGAAGTTGATATATGCGATAAGAATACTATGTATGCTTACCGCAGTATACCTGCTCTACAGCCAAATATGTATGAATTGAGTATTTGGCGTTCAACGAATAGCGGAGCAGACTGGGACTCCGTGTACGTATTTCGCGGCGCTGCTGATGAAATACTCTCAAGTATATCCTGTGTGGATAACTACATATTCCGGAAAACAAATGACAGCTTCTTTGTCAGTGATGATCGTGGTGAGAGTTGGGTGTTACATCCCGTCCAAGACACTGCAAATACTGTATCTGAGGCAGTTCCGGTGCGATCGAGTGATGGAAGTATCGTGCTGTACACAACCACTGGTTCAGATGTACCTGGCCGTAACCCGCGTATTTATAGATCAGCAAATCTTGGTGAGGACTGGCACGTCGTGTATGAAGCTGCCGAATCCGGTTCGAATATTACATCGCTGCAGGTACTTTCTGCCGATACAGTCGCCTTTGTTGAATCGACTGCGGATGCTGTCGGTGTGTATATGACTACAAATGCCGGGTCGTCATGGGGGCTGTTTTACTCCACATCGGAAGCTGGAAAAGCGAAAAATTACCACCTCAATCCTCCTTATGCATACTCTATGCCCTCATCTGGGTATTTGATATCCACAGATGATAGGTTCAACACTACACAGGTTAGCCTTTTCCGATCGAACCGATTTTCTTACCGAGACTGGCTATTTTTTGCTGATCTCAATAACGGCTGGCTAGTTACGCGCGATATAGTCTACGCAACAGCTAATGGAGGCGTGAATAGTATCAACCCGGAACAGGCTGCTGTGCAAACAATGACTTTGAATGTATCGTACCCCAACCCTGTAAGTGCAGGTGCATCCGCAACGGTGGAGTTTACGCTTGAGCGGGCTGCGGCGGTAACGCTGGAAGTGCATGATATCCTCGGCCGCCGGGTACGCGAGCAGAGCCTCGGTCATCTCCCGCTCGGAGAGCACTCGCAAACCATCTCCACCACCGGGCTGCAAAGCGGTATGTATTTTTATACACTCACATCAGGAGCTAACGCGCCTGTGGTGGGGAAGATTGTGGTGAGATAGTTACGAAAGTTTGAAGTTTGAAGTTCGAAGTTCGAAGGATGCCCGGCTCCGCCGGGCGTATTTGTGTGCGCTGGAATCTTTCCCCTCTTGAGGCAATCGACGCTACGGCTTGCCGCGTCGATTGCCGGACAAGGCTGCAAGTGCGCCGTGGCGTCGGGGGCGACTCGTTGCCATGAAATGGTTCAGCGAGTCGGGGGGATATCTACGACTGCAAGTTTACCAACCAGGTCATTCCTGCCCTCGATACGGGATATTTCAGGCGCTCGATATCAGCATCACACTCCCGTAAAGCATTACCACTTAGTAACTTACTCGGACTCGAAAATTTTTTTCTTTGGAGTGTCACAAATAAGGGTGCTGAAGTCTCTATATATATAAGGGCATGTTGTCCTTTGGGCTGCTTTTGTGTATTATTTGCATGCACACCTTTAGAACCGGAGATATATCTATGCGCACAGTTGTTCTTGCTCTACCGCTGCTCCTTCTTGTCGCTTGCTCCAACTCCACGCTGCTGTTCAATAAGAACGACGTTCCAATCGTCGGCGATAAGAACCTCGAACGGCCGCACGAGCGTATCGGGCGGTTCAACGTCACTGCCCAGGCGGAGTCGTGGGCGTTTACCGGTAACGATTCCGACGAGCCGATCTTCAGGGCGAAGCTGGGGGATGTCTTGCGCGAAATGGGCGGAGATGCGCTAACGGAAGTCCAGATAAAGGACGTATCAGGGCTGGACGAGACGCTGCTTTCGCTGATCTCCCTCAATCTCTATACAACGCGCACTTATGCCGCGGAAGGTGATGTTATCCGCTGGACGGGCGAGACGGGCGCAGAGACCCTGGAATCCTCAGGGTCCGCTGATTATTCTGACGGTATTCAGTTGGTGTTTCCGGATTTGGGCGGGTGGCGTTTACGGCTCCGCTATGAAACCAAGTTCGAGATGGAGAATGCCGACCCGTTCGATAGTGGGTACAGCCTCGAGGCGGTGCCTTCCTACTTCTTCGGTAATGGATTGAGCGTAGGAGCGGGTGTCGGGTATCAAGGATTCACAATGGATGCCCAATCACAGGCCGATTTCAGGCTGCTGCCCGTGTTTGCCCGCGCAGAATACCACATTCAAGGCCCACATTATCAACCATACGTGTTTACGCATCTAGGCTATGCGTGGGATAACCGCGCGGCCAGCGGCACGTACCTATCCGGGGGTTTCGGCGTGTACTTCAGGGCGTTTCGTGCTTTTGTTTGGGCTCCGAGTGTGAGCTACACGCAGATGTTCTACTCCGGCGCTGACTCCCCTCTGGATTTCGGTGCCATGAACCTCGGCCTTACGATTGTGTGGTAGACCGAAGTGTATTTCCCTAACTAAAAAACCCGGCATGAGCCGGGTTTTGAATTTCTAGACGTATCAGCAGTGGCTGAGATCAGAGGTAGGCTTTCTTGATCTCGATCTCGGAGGCGAGCTTTTCGAGAGGCGTGCCTTCCGAGTTGGTGTGAAGCAGTGTCAGGACGCCGCTCTGCGGCAGCGAGACCTTTACCTCAACCGCGGTTGCATCGCCGTGTACGCGTGTATCCACATCGCGCTTGGCGTACTCTACGGATTCAATACTTGCTCTGGTGGATGCGATCTGATCGCGGAGGCGGAGGATGGCAGATTCTTTCTTTTCGGCGAGAGTGCGGTAGAGCTTCTTCGCGGCGGCAATCTTGGTTTCGAGCTGCGTACGTGTTTTCTGCATCGTCTGCTCGCTTGCTTCGGTTCGCTTGCTTACATAGCCCTGGAATGTCTCCATCAGCTTGTCGTAGTCCTGCTCAATCCGGGCAAGCTCAAGGCGCGTGTGCCAGTACTGCTCAGGGTCGGCTGAGAGAAGGAAGTAGAACGGCACTTCAATCGTGAAGTCCGTCGGCGTGCCGCCGATAGTTGCGTAGCCGTTGGGGAAGCTCGTCTCCAATGCGCTCTTGAGCGCCTGTTTATCGAACGCGTCGTTTCCTGAGCTCACGCTTATCTCGCTATACACCACGTCTCCTTCGGAGGTAACGTAACAGGTTACTTCCACGACGCCTTCCTTTCCTTCATGCTGCAACTGTTTAGGATACTCCGGCACGGCAAACTCGGGTTGCTCGAGGGAAGTAAACCGTACTTGCTCACCTTCCGCTGGAAGGTTGAAGTATGGTGGGATGTGCCCGAGGGAGCGCACATTTTGCGCTTGGGCGGCCATACCCGCTACAATGAGAAGCGAAAAAAAGGTAAGGAAACGCTGCATAGCTTGTTCCTGTGATTTACGTGGGCATCTATTTCAAACGGAGAGGGGATCTCCGTTTGTGAAACGGTAACTGTAACTATACGGCACTTTTTTGTAAAAGTCAAGTCTAAAACGGCTGTAACTCGTGAAAAATCAACGAGTTATGTGAACAATGTTCACACCCCTGTTACGAAATGGAACAATTTGTTTCACGCACGACTCGATGTATGCGGCGGTAAACGGTTAAAAACCAAAGCGATAGAACCAATCGAGAATAATATCTCGATTAGCGGGTTTTGTAAGATTCGACTGGATTCGGATGGATTTTTTTTCTTCCGGTGAGAAAAAAATATCTGCCGCTAGCGGAATTCGGGACGCATTCTGGGTCGCAGGCAGAAATATATTTCAATCTGCGGGCGGCTGCGGTGGTGTCGGTAGTGTCGGTAGTGTCGGTATTGTCGGTATTGTCGGTAGTGTCGGTATTGTCGGTAGTGTCGGTGGTGTCGGTAGTGTCGGTGGTGTCGGTAGTGTCGGTAGTGTCGGTAGTGGCGGTGGTGTCGGTAGTGGTGGTGGTGCCGGTAGTGGCGGTGGTAGTGCCTACGGTGTGTGCTGCTCGCGGTAGCGTTCCAGCGGGTGCGGCATCGCGGGCATGGGTGGCTGCACAGGGCGGTCGTTGCGGAGGTAGAAGCCTTCCAGATTGTAGCTGGTCTCTTTGCCGGTGACGAAGCGCTCCGGGTAGTAGGTGCCTTCTACGCCGCTGTGCGTGCGGATCCAGCGGCCGTCGCCTTCTTCGAAGTCGATGATGATGCGGTCGCCGCTTTCGCGGCGCACTCCGTTGAGCGCGCGGTCGTCGTAAAGATAGTAGAGGCTGATGGCGGTCTTATCCACGATGATGCGTTCTGCTGCGTCGTCCTTGAAGCGCATGAAGATATTTACGCCGGACATCTGGTCGTACCGTCCGGGTGGACCGATGCTGTCTGTATCGGTCGGCTTGCTGGCGGATAGTGAAAACGCGTTGCCGAAGACGTCGAGTGCATGGAGCTTGTTGTTGGCGAGTTGCACAGCAATGGAGTCGCCGGTGATCTGGCTGCCTTCGTACCAGAGGATGGGATCGAAGCGGAGTGCGACAAGGCTATCGCTGCGGAGGTAGTTCATCGTGCCGCTGCGGGCTGCGAGTTCGGTGCGAACAGTCTCTACGCTGTCGCGTGCGAAGAAGCTGTCGGCTGAATCCCTGATGGATTCCATGTACTTCGCTGTAATGCTGAGCGTATCGAGCCGGATGGTATCCTCCATTGCGCCGAGCGAATCGCTGCGCTCCACGTTGGCGGTATCCACCTGCCAGAGTCGCGGCGACTTGTGGAAGTACGTGCGTTTCGCATCGATGTAGTGAATGACCGAGTCCGCGAGAATGAGCGCCGTCTCGTCCGCGAACGTGATATAGACGCTGTTGGTGGCGATAGCTTTGCTGCTATCGCGGTAGTAGACGAGGTCCTGTGCGAGGATGGCGGCTTCGGGTTCGGAGACGAGAACGCTATCGGAAAATACCGCGATGCGCGAATCCATATTGTAGTCGCCGGTGCGGGCTTCCAGGGTGACGTTGCCGTCATCGAGGTGGATGCCCCATATCGTGGATGCGAGCTTGTTCTTGCTATCGTATTTGCCGCGCCGGGTCTTTAGGGTAAGCGTATCCTGGGTAATAACGACGTTGCCTTCGAGCTCGACGAGGTCCTTGTTCAGATGCTGAATCGCCTGGTCGCATTTGATATGGACTTTGCCCTGCCGCATGCGCACGTTGCCGATGAACTTCCTCGCTTCGATGTTCTCGCTGCTCAACCCCACGAGGCTATCGGCATGGAGGATGTGCAAGAGGTTATCGTCGCGGACTTCCTGGGCGAGGAGGGGAAAGGCGAGCAGAAGAAGCAGCGCTGCGGTATATGTGGGACGCGCGATGTGCATTTGGCAGAAATATACCGAAGAGTCGCGATTTCACCATGCTTTTCGGGGTTTACTGCAGTATATTGTAGATGCAATCCGTTGTACACGAGCAAAGCTGCATGCGCATAGCGATCATTTCCGATATACACGGCAATCTTGAAGCGCTGGAAACCGCTCTTGAGGACATCAAGAAACGGGGATACGATTCTATCTACTGCCTGGGGGATATCGTCGGCTATGGGGCAAACCCGAAGGAATGCATCGCACTCGTGCGCGAACACTGCGACGGCGTGGTGATGGGCAATCACGACGAAGCCGCATACCTGGAAGGCGCGGAGCTCTCCTTCAACAGCAAGGCGGCAATTGCAGCCATCTGGACGCGCAAGCAGCTCAGCCAGGAGGAACACGACTATCTGAAGAGTTTGCCCATGCGGCTCACGGTCAACGATCTCCTCTTCGTGCACTCAGCGCCCAAGAATCCCCAATACTGGGAATACATATTCAGCGCCATGCAGGCGCTCGCCTATGCGGATGCATTTACAGAACGTGTTTGCTTTGTGGGACATTCGCATTTGCCCGGCGTGTATTCGCTCGATCTCAAAGAAGGCGGCTACACTCCGGAGGGCAGGTTCATCATTAACGTGGGCAGCATCGGTCAGCCCCGCGATGGAAATCCAGACCTCAGCTATGGCTACCTTGATACCGTGGCCGGCACGTACGACAACATCCGTTTGCCGTACAACATCGATAAGGCCGCAAACAAAATCCGCGAAGCCGGCCTTCCTGCCATCCTTGCCGTGCGTCTTTCCGAAGGCCGCTAGCTGAAGGCCGCCAGGCAGACGTTCTGCTGGAGATATAGGCGGCTGTTGCAATGCAGATGCTGCGCGGTGCCGATGATCCCCTTATCCTAAATCCTTGAATTTCCCCGTATATCTATGAATTTCAACGCACTAGGTTGCGTCGCATCAGCGGCGGTGGTATATTTGCTAGTCTAATGCGTTTTGAATCCACTTGGATTACGCAAGCACTGGGGCGTAGCCAAGCGGTAAGGCATCGGCCTTTGGAGCCGACATGCGTAGGTTCGAATCCTACCGCCCCAGCAGGTAAGTATTCAGAAGCTCAGCCGGAACGACATCTGTGATTGACGCGAGAATGGTAGTGTTTAGCGGGCGTTCAAACCCCGCACTGGCCGAACAGATTGCCAGGCACGTCGGCATGGAACTCGGCAAACTGGAGATTAAGACATTCTCCGACGGCGAGATCTGGGTGAAATTCCGCGAGAACATCCGCGGCAGCGACGTCTTTATCGTCCAAAGTACGAACCCGCCCGGGGATAACTTACTTGAGCTTTTAATTCTCATCGATGCCGCGAAACGCGCATCGGCAAGAAGAGTGACGGCGGTGATCCCGTACTTCGGGTACGCCCGCCAGGATAGAAAAGACCAGCCGCGTGTCGCGATCTCGGCGAAGCTTGTGGCAAATCTTATCACAAGCGCCGGAGCCGACAGGGTCGTCTCGATGGATCTGCACGCAGCGCAGATACAGGGCTTTTTCGATATACCGTTCGATCACTTGTACGCATCGTCGGTTTTTATCAAAGCCATGCGACGCAAAGGGTTGGATAACATGGCGGTGGTATCGCCGGATGTCGGCGGTATAAAGATCGCCAGGGCATACGCAAAGCGGCTCGAAGCAGAGCTCGTCGTGCTCGATAAGCGCCGCCCAGAACAGAACGTCGCCGAAGTATTGAACATCATCGGCGAAGTGGAAGGAAAGAACGTCCTGCTCGTCGATGACCTTATCGATACAGCAGGCACATTTACAAGCGCGGTTTCTGCGTTGAAAGATGCAGGCGCAAAAAGCGTGTATGGAGTTTGTACGCACCCGGTATTTAGCGGGAAGGCGTATGAAAGGATTCA
>PABJ01000050.1 GCA_002699105.1 Ectothiorhodospiraceae bacterium
CCGATCCCGATCTCGTTCATTACGCGGGGAACGTCCGTACTCTTGCACGTCCAGCAGGTGCCGGGCATCGGGAGGCCGGTACGGAGGTTCTTCCGGATATCGTCGACAGCATGATAGTGGCCCCGGCCTTGCTTGTAGTCGCGGGAGAAGCCGTAGCCTGCCCAGAGGATAACCAGCTCAGGAAAGCGCTCCAGATAGTCGATCTCTGTTGCGCCGCTGTATTTGCTCATGAAGGTCGTATCCTTCGTTGCAATGTAGGTCTCGTATTCGCGCGGAAAGTTTTCGCCCCATACTTCGTTCCTGGGTTCCCATGTGTTGATGGGCTTTACCATCTGGAATGCAATGCCGGTTTCCGCGCGGCGTTCCACAATGGAAGCGCCCAGCAGGCCGATGATGAATACCACTGCGATGGTACCGAGGAAGAGCACCCAGCCGACCCACGGTTTTTTCTGAATTAGATCGATGAGTTTCATTCTAGCTCCAATGTCTTTGATCTATCGTGTAATTGTTGTAGCGAATCTTGCATCCAGTCCGGTGTGACCAGTCCGAGGGATGGCACACGTGCATGCGGCGTCGAGGCCAGACTATGCACTCTGCCGTGCGGAGTATGCCTGTGGCAATCCCAGCAGAGCTTGCCTTCACCGTGCTCTGCGTCGTGTTTCGTGACGAACTGCGCCGAGGTCATGCCTACCTGGTGCTGGTGGCACCGGATGCAGTTCTGCTGCACGACGGCCTGCCCTGCTTCATGCATGGTAATGACCTGAGGTTCATTCCTGAGCGTAAAGATCGTTGCGTGACGCATGCCGTCGCTCGCTTTAAAGAGATAGGTGGCGACAGGGTTCGTGTGTGGGACGTGGCAATCGTTGCATGTTGCCACCCTGCCATGCGAACCGCGCTGCCACGAAGCGTACTCAGGGGTCATGACGTGGCAATTCACGCAGGCCTCGGGCTCATCGGAGAGATATGAAACGGCGTTGCTCACATAGAACACGACGCCGCCCAATCCGATCAGCGCACCGAGGGCGAAGATCACCGGCACCCGCCAGCGGGGAGGGGGAATGACCGACGCGAACCAGGTCGCGATAAATCCTCTGTTATTCTGATGTTCGTTCTCCATACGCATCCAATGCTATAGTGAATGTGCGTGTTACTTTTTTTTATGCTTGTCTTTGAAGTTCTTCCGGTCCGTAGGCCATCGAGATGTTCTTGCCGGCGTGCACAGCTTCGACGAGGATTTCGAGAGTTTCTTCGGCGAGCATTGCTTCGAACTTATCCCGCAGTCTGCCCCATTTATCATGGACGACGCACGGGTTTTCCCGATTGCATTCCACAAAACCTAGCACGCATTCTTCCAGCGCTTTCCTGCCGTCGATTGCTTCGACGATATCCAGCAGGCGAATTTCCGGTTTCGGCTGTGCGAGGGAGTACCCGCCAAGCGCACCTTTATGGCTAATCAGCACACCGCCGATGGCCAATTGCTGGAGCACCTTTGCGAGAAAGTGCTGCGGGATTGTGAGGTTCGTCGCCATCTCACGAATGCCTATACGCCGGGGTTCGTGCAATGCGATATAGAGACTTGCCTGAATACCGTACGCGCAGCCTTTTGAGAGTATGACAGCCATCGTTGCAGCGAATGTGGATAGTGGACTCGATTATCTACTATTAAGCTACAAAATGGATTCCGGAAAAGCAAGCAGCTAAATAGGACTACAAAACCTGTAACCATTGTGCTGTTCCCGTGTTCTTAGAGCGTGAGAGGATCAACACGTTGGGGTTACCATGCAGCTATCATTCCGTACATATTCACTAGTAGCTATTGCTGCCGGCTTCCTGCTCATGTTGGCTCCATGGCAGGCATCCGCGCAGCTCGACCTGACGCTCAAGCGCGTCGCCAACAACTGGCCGACGATAGAGCTGTATTATACCGCTAGCTGCGACGGGGAGCCGCGCCTCGATCTTCCCAAGGATAGCATACGGATATTTGAGAACGGGCAGGAGGTAAGGGAGTTCACGCTGTGGTGCCCACCCGATAAGCCCGATTACCCCCCAGCCTCCATTGCATTCGTTCTCGACAACAGTGAAGACGTTAGTTCCAGCCTTAGACAGGAGCAGGTGGACGCGCTCGACTATTTGGTCAAATTTTGGCCGATCTACGCCAAGGATGAAATGACTGTACTCGCACAAGATTCAGGCGGGATTGCAGAGACGCCAATTAATGCGATACCAGAAATGCAGACCTCCTTCGCTAAGGGTTTAGGGAGTTCCGGTCCTTCACGGCTACTCGATGTTGTTTGGCATGCTGTCTCTAAACTCTCGTTGCTTCGTCAGTACCCTACTAATGGGATCATCATCTTCTGGGGTGCAGATGATTCTCTGAGCAAACATTCGATCGACGAGATTCTCAAAATTCGGTCCTGGTCACCGATCTATGTCATTGCACTAACCGATAGCCTCGACACAACGATTCCAAGACTATTGGTTCAATGGACGTCAGGTGTGTTCTACCCCGAATTCAGTATCGACAATCTGAATAAGGCGATAGAGCATCTATTAACATACAATACTGGTGGGTATGGTTGGTCGGAATGCGTTTCGACCTACCAGGCTGATTGCATGGATGGATCGATACGCACGGTGGAGTTGGTCCTCGACAAAATGTGCGGGGAAACTGCCGCGGATGTGAAAACCTTCCGCGCTCCACTCGATACTAGTGCCAATAAAGTGCTTGCAGTGAATCTCCCACCTGCGGTTGGCTCACCCGGCGGCAAGATTCTCATTCCTGTCGTGTTGGACACATTGACGAGGTATCACAATCGCCTCACAGGCGCCCGCTTCAACCTCGAATACGATGAGAATGTTCTGGAGTTTAACGGTATTGAATTGGCGGGGACGGCTTTCGAAGGTTCAAATGTAACGTATAGTTCGGCAACAAAGAGCGGCGAAATCGAGGCACCATACTCTATACAGAATCTTTATCCCGGATTGCCGCTCTTTATGATGGAGTTCACAATCGCAGCCGATGCAGCGGTCGGCTCCTCTACCATCCTAATTATGGGCATAAATGACTATGGCGGATGTTGGTGGCCTTCATCACCCACAGGCATAGTGGATATTCAGTCGCGTGAATCACTGGAGATATTTCCCCTCACCGATACAGAGCGCTGCGACTCATCGCCTGTGGTATTGAGGGCAAACAACGGGTATCTGGACTATACATGGTCCGATGGAACCGCAGGTATGATCAACGTGATCGAGCAGTCGGGTACCTATCACGTCAGTGCCCGCGATTCATCGGGAGCAGGATTTACAAGTGCACCCGTGGATGTTGTATTTCACCAGCCGTACGAACCACAGATTCAAATATCGGGTGCACCGTTATTCTGTGGTGGCGATTCGATCACACTCTCACTTGCCGATGAGTTTGTATCCTATAAGTGGTCGACCGGGGAAACGACGCCATTGATACGCGCAAAATCTAGCAGATTCTATTCCGTGACCCTTGTAGATAGCAATGGCTGTGCGCATGAGTCAAATAGAGTTGATGTACCTGCGGATTCTATCTCTGACATCGAAATCCATGGCGCTACCGAAACCTGTCCCGGCTCTTATCAGTCCTATTTCCCACTACGCATAGCGGATGCTTCCTACTCTTGGTCCGTCGTCAACGGATCGGTTGTCGACATCAGCGATAGACCGCGGTACCGCTATTACTACTACTACGGGGTCCTGGTTCATTGGAATGCGGAAGGCATCGGCAAAGTAGTGCTTCGTACCGACTATCGGGGTTGTTCAACATACGATACTCTTGAGGTGACGATAGCAGAACCTGATGACATACGCGTCCAAGTGGACGGCCCCGGCTACGTTTGCCAAGGGGTAAGTACGACGATAACTGCACCGGTAGACTTTGATGAGTACCTGTGGTCGGATGGTAACCGGTACCCGCAACGACGAGTCTACAGGGCAGGCGAATACTACGTGAGATGCCTTACCAGCAGTGGCTGCTCGGTAATTTCGGACACCGTAACGATTATCGAATACCCCAATCCGGATAAGCCCGAAATCGTTCGAGTAGGAGACAAACTAATCGCCCAGCATTCCGGGCAACGCATCCAATGGGCAGATGATAGGAACTGGATTGAGGGAGCCACATCTGATACGTTGTTCCTTACGCGACCGGGAGAATATACTGCGATGACTTGGAATGAATTCGGCTGCTGGGCCCGCTCCGATACAATCGACGTCACCATCCTTTCCGCCGAGGTTCCCGAAGCGCCGGGTTCGTTCGATATTTCGCTTTCGCCCGTGCCCGCAGATGATGTGCTGAATGTGCGCGTACTCGGAGACAATCCCGGCGAGCTAGAATTCACGGTCTACAGTCTTCTCGGAACGGAAATGCTGCGGAGGAATGGGAGCCGTATTGTCTCCCTCGATGTAGCGCGCCTTACACCGGGCGTATACATCCTTCGTGCTACCGGTAATGGGCGGCCTGTGGTGAAGACATTCGTGAAGCGGTAGTACCGCGCGGTATTGACACTAACAAAAAAGATCGCTAAGATTCAGGATACACTATCCCTCAGCTATGCGGAGGTCTGAATGCCGTTGAGCAGCGGCAGTTGTATCGTGCCTGCCTGTTTCCGCGCCGGAAGACTGTTCTTCTACGCGGCTGTTATTCTTGCGCCTCTGTTTTCTTCCTCTGCCCAGTACCTCACTTACTGGAACACCTACCAAAGCTATGACCGCGTAGATCATTACCTGCAGCTATTTGACAGCTTAAGTGTTACCCATGACATCTATGCGGACTCCAGTCTTATCGAGATTTGGCACAATTCTGTAGAGGTTCAGCAATTCGAGTTCAGCATCCCTCCCGCTGAAGGATATCGCACCCAGGTGCTTCACTTGCTGGATGCCGGCCTGGCCGATGATTCGACTCACCTTGCGAACTTTGCGTACGCGATTTCAGAATTCACCGAGAAGATCGATACTAATCGGCTGCAGCAGGCTTTGATGTGGTGGCACTCCGGTACGGAATTAGGTCTGGGCTTCAGCTATAGTCCTTCAGCCTTGTTTGAGGCTTTGAACCACCCGCCAGCTAATCGCGGAAACGCGATGTACGAGGCGATGAAAGAGGCGATTGGATATCTGGATGCGGAGGGTACATCAGAGATGAAGTACCTTGTGATGGGAAGCCCACTGTTTCCCTCGCTGGACCTGGAGCGCATCGATACTCTTATCACGCTCGGTATTCAACATCGCGTTGCCATCTTCGCATTGGGCTCGTACGATTCGCTGGCAACCATGCATCAGGTGACCAGCCATACCGGTGGTCACTACGTGAATAGATACCCGCCGTACGGACAGATAGACAACTACTATTCGTATATCGCTACGAACTGGGTATCCCGTTGGCTCACATCGCTTCGCCTCACATACACTTCCCCGGACTGTCCCAAGCAGACGAACTCCCTGGACGTCAAAGTTCATTCTCCACACGGTGTTGGCGAGCACCTGGTCGTGCATCAGCAGACGTATACGAACTATACTCCGCTATCAATCAATCTATTGCGCATCGTCATTCCGGATACACAAGCAGTTATAGGGAACGTGACAAGGGTCCCTGTCTATCACAGCGGACGAAATGCGCGGCCGACGGTGAACATCGGTATGCAATTGCAGTTTTCGAACGCGCAAGGGGATCTGGAGTTCATCGATTTTGAAGCGCCATCCGGCTCCCTCCTCGAACAGCGTTCCTGGGCGGTATCTACCACGCCAACCACATTGAAGCTCGAGATTACCGACCCAATCTACCCCGATGAACACGGATTGTTAGGATACCTGCTCTTCAAACCCGTTGTGGGCAATGCGCGCACAACCAATATTCACACCGGAATTTTGAACCAGGTAGGATATGAATGCACCGATCAGCGTCTCTCGGCACCGGTTATTGATATCGTGCCACATCCGTTGATCGAGGCGATACCTTCTACATCTATTTGCAGAGGAAAATCAGTTCGCCTGGTAGCAACAGAGGGATTCGATTCCTATGAATGGAATACAGGCGAGCGTACCCGGGAGATCTACGTCGATGAGTCCGGCGAGTACTTCGTAACCGGGACGAACCTCGGAGGGTTCCACGGCACATCGCCGCCGATTACTATTGAAGTGTTTGATCTCTTTACTCCTGAGGTCATACAGACACCCGCCAATCCTTGCGTTGGCGATGTCGTTCAGCTCAGTGTCGATTCAGTGTACCAGAAGTATGTCTGGTCAACCAGGCAAGTAGGTCCATCGATCCTCGTATCAGAGGCAGGGGAGTATTATGTCACGGTGTTCAACGGGGAGGAGTGCGGTGGGCAGTCAGAGACGGTAATAGTAGAGTATCAACCCGCAATCGTTGCACGTGTAGCGATAATAGGGAATGATACGCTCTGCGAAGGCGGTGTTGTGAGTTTGATTGCGAGAGACACACTGGATGTACGCTGGTCTACCGGGGATACGACTTCGACTCTGCAAGTCTCTGAAGCGGGCACCTATTACTACGAGACGATCAGTCCGAATGGCTGTCCAGCTCGTTCCGATGATATTGTTATCGCGAAGCTTCCCCGTGCAAACCCGCAAATAGCAGGCCCAACTACGCTTTGTCTGGGTTCTACAGTTTCATACACAGTTGATGTAGAGGATTACCCGAGCACTTACGATTGGACAGTCCAGGGTGGGATCATCAACGGGTCGGACACCTCCCGAACTGTCGGTGTGCAGTGGATAGATAGCGTGAATACATCAATCCGGGTGACGCAAAGCTATGGCCCCTGTCCAGGGAGCGCTGTGAGTCATATCTCGATACTGCCCGTTTGGACGCCCGTTGTTTCCTATACTAGCGATCTGACAGCTTGCGAAGGCGATTCCATTGCACTCCACGCTCCGCCGGGGTATTCATCCTATAGCTGGTCCAATGGCGCAACAACAAGGACGATCATCGCGAAGCAGACTGGCCTGTACACAGTCACCATCGATGATGGTGCGGGCTGCCTCGGCACATCCGATCCTGTGGCTGTGACATTCAATGCGCTTCCGGAGAAGCCATCCATTACAGTCGAAGGAACGAAGCTCTCGGCGGACGAAGCGTACCGATACCAATGGTACCGCAACGGCATCGCTATCCCCGGTGCCACTAGCCGCGAACTCACAGCGCCGTCATCCGGCATGTACTCCATCGCGGTGTATAACAGGAAAGGCTGCTCAGCGCTCTCGGATGAAGTGCAGGTGACGGTCTCGCATGCAGACAATCTGCCGTCAAGGTCGAACCTCGTCTCTCTCTACCCTGACCCCGTGGAAAATGTTTTGCATGTTGCGTTTGCAAATCCTTTATCGGCGCCGGTAACAATGATTGTGTACAACATCATGGGGGCAGAAGTAGAGCGGACGGTTTTTGAGCCAACTGATGGAATCCTGAGGCTCAGCACTGCCGGTTACCTTCCCGGCGTGTATTTTCTGCGCGTGACTTTAGGTGGGACAACCGAAATTCTTTCCTTCAGGAAGAGGTAGACGTGGTTGCGCCCGCATTCCATAGCAGCCGGAGCAAACCATGGCCTGTCACGGGACTGAATGCGGGAATGCGCCGAAAGAGTGTAATTCTCGCGGCACTTCTGTGCATCGTCAGCGGAAGTGCTTCTGCGCAATACCTTCAGCATCATCAGACAATGCAAAATCGAACAGGTATTGAGCACTACCTCAATTTCTTTGACCACCCTAGTACCCCATTAAGCCACCTTGTGACCAAGGATAGCCTGACGGTGTATTCCAACGGTTCCCGCGTCGATTTTTTCGATCTTACCGTCCCTCCGGAGGGCGGATTCAACCGCGACTATGTGTATGTGTTTCATGGTAACATCGCAAACGACGTCACAGCGCTCAGCAATGTGAAGTCGTCACTAGTGGCATTCAACAGTGGGTTCAATCCATACAAAGAGCGTCAGGCAGTGTTATGGCTTCAGGATTCTATACGGCTGACGACAGGGTTCACGGCATCCAACGAAAAGGTACAAGAGGGCCTGAACGTCAATCCCAGGTCTGTGGATGTCACAGTGGAGGACGGATTGCTCTATGCCATGGACTACCTGGATCACTTCGGAGTGGATGGGACGCAAACTATTTTCCTTGTGCTGAAGGATAGTATCCGCTCGGACGAGTTGCCCGATTTCGAGCGACTCACGAGTGAGGCGATCTCTCGAGGAATTACGGTCTACATCACAGGTTCTGTTGAGCCTAATGATCAGGTTCGAGACTTCGCTGATGCTACCGGCGGGATGATGTACTCTTCCGCATCACAGATGCACAACCTGAATTCGCGCCTCAGCTATTTCTACAGCTATATATCCCAACGTGCAAACTCCTTCCGAATTCGGTATCCGACGGATAGGTGCCCAACCGAATACACAACCACCGAAATTCATCTGGAGTCGTTTCTGCGGCCGACACCTTTTGTCGTGCATGGTTCTATTTACCCTCTGTTCGATCCACTATCGCTGAATTCATTTGAAATAAGCCTGGACAAAAAGTCTTTACCGCCACTGCTTGAATCGATGGTGCCTGTGTATCTCGATAGTGATATGTTTTATCCAGTACAGGATCAGCAGTTTTGGGTTGAGTTTACGACGCCCTATGAGCATGCTGATCTGCTCACGTTTGATGTGCCGGGTAATTCCGTCTTCTCAGGGGAGGAGTATGACGTTGATGGATCGGGGCAAAGCCTGACTGTTCGGTTCGAACGAACGCTGAATCTGAACACGTCCGGACTCCTCGGGTACCTGCGTGTGCGGCCCAAGAGAGCGTCGCTGGATTCGGCATATATCTCTATCGATGCGCAATGGCTGCAGGCCGGGACCAACGAATGTATCGAGTTTGAGCCTGCAACGACAAACATCCCGATCTATCCCGAGCCGGAAGTTCTACCTGAAGGACCCACCACTATTTGCCGTGGGGATGTTGTGAGGTTGAATGTCACGCCCGGGTACACGCGCTTCCTCTGGTCCACCGGCAGTACCCGGCCTTTCATTGATGTAACGGAGACCGGCGATTACTACGTGACCGCATGGCATGAAGATGATTTTTCGGGGCAATCCGATACGGTTCATGTGGAAGTCTACGACATGCTCACACCCGAAATTCTCGGTGCGACAGAAGACCTGCTGTGCGATGGCGATACGCTCTGGCTGCAAGTGGATTCCGTGTATATCAGTTACAGTTGGTCGCATGGCTTTGACGGCCAGAGGGCACCTGTGACAGAATCCGGGCAGTACTGGGTGGAGGTGTACCGGCACGGTGCCTGCGGCGGGAGATCGGATACACTGGAGATAGAATTTCATCCCCGGCTGATTCCACGATACTCCGTCTATGGCAATGATACGATTTGCGGAGACGGGCAGGTTCAGCTGTACGCGAAGGATTCCACCAACCTGCGATGGTCTACCGGCGAGACAACGGCACTCATCACTGTGACGGAACCTGGTACCTACTACTATGAAACCGAGAGTGCGAACGGCTGCCCGGCCCGCTCTGACGATATCGTGATTGCCAAGCGGCCGATGCCTGCGCCGAACATCATCGGTCCGCCTGCGGTATGTCTCAACTCCACAGTGATCTACCGGGTTGAGGAAGAACTGTTCGATGCAGCATACCGATGGGAAGCAGTGGGGGGGATATTCATCGGCCGAAACGATACGCGCAACGTCGAGATCCAGTGGATCGATAGTCTCAACACAGAGCTGCGCGTATCTCAAGCTTACGGCCCCTGCGAAGGGGAGTCTGTCCTGCCGATTTCCGTTCAGCCAGTCTGGACGCCGCAGGTCTCTCGTGTCGGATCTACGATTGCATGCGAGGGGGACACGATTGAATTGCACGCAGCATCTGGGTATGCAAGTTACAACTGGTCGGACGGCAGGCAAGGGGAGACTATCATCGTTACCGGGTCCGGCCTCTACACAGTGACAGTTGATGATGGCGGTGGATGTATCGGGACCTCCGATCCCGTAGAAATCAGCTTCCTGCCGGCCCCGGAGACGCCCACTGTAACTAGGGAAGGAGCGGCGTTGAAAAGCTCAGAGGCGCACAGGTATCAATGGTATCGGAATGATGAACTCCTGCACGGAGAAACGAAACAGGAATATATCCCTGCGCTCTCCGGCAGCTATCATGTGGTTGTGAGCAACAGGGAGGGATGCAGTGTCGCCTCCGAGCCGTTCATCCTCATCATCAACAGTGCAGAGAACATACCGCAATCGATACAGACGCTCGTCATATACCCTGATCCGACATCTACTACGGTGACGGTATCGCTACCCGAGGGATTGCGGGAGTACCAGCTTCAAGTCCTGGATATGCTTGGACGGACGGTGTATTCGATTGACGGAAACACCGATCAGGCGCAAGTCCATATCCCGGCTGAATATCTCGCACCGGGCATGTACGTTGTGCGGGTGCTCTCGGGGAAGGATAGTTGGAACGGGCGCTTCGTAAAGCGCTAGGCCGGGCCGGGCTGCTCAGGAACGCGTTTGCCGAACATATACACGATCCCTGTCATCACGCCAATACCGAGGGCGATGGAGATATATGGCGAGACGCCGAATGCCGTCGGTATATCGCAGAGGAGAATACCGGTTATTCCGGCTATCAGCGCATAAGGTAGCTGGGTCCTGACATGATCGACGTGATCGCAGGCCGAAGCCATGGAACTGAGTATCGTTGTATCGGAAATCGGGGAGCAATGGTCGCCGAATACTGCGCCCGCCAACACAGAGCTTATCGTTCCGAGGAGAACGGTATAACTCGCATCGGCCGCCAGACCGGTCTCCCCTGTTAGCGCTGCCGATAGGGGAATGACGATCGGCATGAGAATTCCCATAGTACCCCAGCTCGTTCCTGTCGAAAAGCTAACCAGCGCCGCGATGACGAACGTCAATGCAGGCAAGAATTGCGGAGAGAGCTTTCCGAGGAGAATGGATAC
>PABJ01000051.1 GCA_002699105.1 Ectothiorhodospiraceae bacterium
ATGCTGTAATCGATCCGGAAAACGTTACGATCACTTATACGGTGAATGGAGAAAGCGAACAGACAGTCGCACTTGATCTCATCAGCGAATATGAGAGTCTTCCCGCCGGCTCGGGTCTTTATGTTTTCGACTTTCCGGAGCTGCCGAGGGGTACGCAGGTTGAATTCTACATCACCATGTCCGATGCCGATGAGACGTTGCTGCGGCCTTATGGTGCTCCCGATGAGCGGTACGTCTTCAACGTCGGTGAGGGATCGAGGCTGCGGTTCCGTTCGGAAGTGCCGGCTGGATACAGCCTCTCTCAGAATTACCCGAACCCTGTTAGCCGCAGTTCAAATGCATTCGCCGTTATCGAGTATTCTATTCCAGTAGATACCGACGTCTCGTTGAAGGTGTATGATATGCTCGGGCGGGAGGTAGCCGCACCGCTGAAGAATTTTGAGTTCGCCGGTGCATACAGTGTGCTTCTCAACACTTCAACGCTTACATCCGGTGCGTACTATTACCACCTTACCGCAGGTGACAGGCAATTGACACGCCGAATGATTATTCTCGATTAACCCGTTTGCATATGACCCCCATACCAATTCTTGCATCGTTTACCCTCTCACTCTCCCAAAGCGTAGTGCTCCTGATTGCACTTGCACTCATAGCTATCGGAATCAGTGTATGGGTGTACCGAAAGACAGTACCTGAGGTCACCCCGTTCCGGAGATGGACTCTCACGGCGCTGCGCGCAATCGGGCTGATGCTGTTATTGTTCGTCCTGTTCGAACCGGTGCTCAATTTGGAGGACACCGTCACGATCGAGCCGAAAATTGCCGTCGTGTTTGATAACAGCAAAAGCATGACGGTCGAAGATCAAGGAGGGGTGCGAAGCGGAGAAATGCAGCGCGTGGCTGAGAGCAATGCAATCGAAGCATTGAAGGGCGACGGCACGCGGTTCTATACGATGAGCGGAAAGGCATACCCGCTGCAAGACTTTAACGTGGATTCGCTTGATTTCACAGGCCCGGAAACCGACATCACAGCTGCACTGCAAAAAGCCCACGACGATCTGAACGAGGATAATCTCAGCGCCGTCGTCATCGCGACAGACGGTTCGTTTACGAGCGGGAAGAATCCGCTCTACACCGCAGAAGCCTTGGGTGTTCCGGTGTACACGATAGGGATCGGCGACAGTACCGCGAAACGAGATGTGCTTGTGAGCCGTGTGCTGGCAAACAGCATCGCCTATGTGGAGAACACCCTGCCAATCGAGACAACTATCCGCAGTGTTGGCTACAATGGCGAAACAGTAACAGTCACGCTCACGGAAGGCACGAACACCATTGGTAGGAGGGAGGTGACGTTGCGGGAGGGCTCGAATGAGTACCCGGTGCGCTTCGAATACACCCCCGAATCCGAAGGATCGAAGAAACTGACCGTTCGGGTCTCCTCCTTGGATGGCGAACTCACTGCCAAAAATAACAGCCGTTCGTTTTTCATAAAAGTGCTAAAGACCAAAATGCAGGTGGCTCTGGTGGCAGGTGCACCAAGTGCCGACGTATCAGTATTCCGGCAAGTACTCGGTGCAGATGAGAATATCGAGCTTACAACCTACATCCAGAAAACACGGTCGGCCTGGTACGATCCCCAGCCAACCGAAAAAGCGCTGGAAGATGCCGATTGCATTATCCTCATCGGCTACCCGATCATTGGAGGCGAGACGCGGATTCTCAATTTGGTAAAAGCCCAGGTGGAGAAAAACCGAACTCCGTTATTTCTGTTGCTCAGTCGCCAAACAAACCTCGGTGCGCTGGCAAGCACGCTAGACACATACTTTCCGCTGCAGGTCCTCCAGACACGCCAGAATGAAACCGAAGTATACGTGACTCCGCAGGATGAAGCCAGGATGCACCCTGTGTTAAGCACCGGTATTCCATACGAAGTGTGGAGTTCATTGCCCCCGCTCGTAAAAACGGAATCGAGTTTCAAACCCCGCGCCGGAGCCAGCGCACTTGCAACCATGACGATCAATACGGTGCAGTTTAACGAGCCGGTACTCGTCGCCCGCAATCTCAACCGCCGCAAGGTCATTGCTATGACGGCGTATCAGCTAATCCGCTGGCAGCTTGCAGACGATGTACTCGACGGCAACGTGCCGGAACGGCTTCTCTCCAATGCAGTTCGGTGGCTAACCGCCCGCGACGATGAGAAGCAGGTCAGAATACGGCCGGTGAAGGAGTTCTTTGACAGCGGCGAACCGATAGAATTCCAGGGGCAGGTATACGATGAGAGCTACCAGCCTGTTGATAATGCATCGGTAGAAGTGCGGGTGCAAACCGGCGACGGCGAACGCGAACTCTTGCTGAATGCAATTGGAAATGGGTTCTATACCGGGTCGATCGAACAGCTCAATGAAGGCGACTATACCTTCAACGCCTCTGCGTCCCTCGATGGCACGGAGCTCGGCAAAGACAGGGGGAGGTTCAGTGTGGGAGAGCAGAATATCGAATTCATAGATACACGGATGAATGCCAACCTGCTGCGTCAGATTGCGCAGAAAACCGGCGGAAGGTATTTCTCCTCGAACGATCTGAGCGGCTTACCCGAAGCGCTTCGTGCAGCGCCGCAGTACGAACCCGAGGACACTATTATCAAGAGCGATATTCAATTGTGGAACCTCATCTGGCTGCTTGGTGCAGCGATACTGGCCTTTGCAATTGAGTGGTTCCTGCGCAAGCAAAGCGGCATGATTTAGCCGAACGGTTGCCCCTACCACTTGAGCGGCTTTTTCTCCAGGAAGCTCGCAATGCCAGCCTTGAAATCATCCGTGGTGCGGCTGAGTGCATTGAATACCGCGCAATGCTCCATGGCGCGATCCAACGGCATCTCTGATATCTCATCCAGCAGCTGTTTGGTTAGTCTTGTGGATTGAGGCGAGCAATCCCCTGCAATTTCACCGGCGATCTCATCTACTAGACCATCCAACTCGCTCTCTGCAACGGAGTGATTTATCATCCCTATCCGTTCGGCTTCCGGTGCATATATCTGATTGCCTCTAAGCAGCAACTCCCTGGCCTTCGCGCTCCCCAATCGCTCAACCACGATCTTCATGATGATCGCAGGCACGAAGCCGATTCGTACCTCGGTAAATCCCAGGCGTGCTTCCTCTTGCGCAATAACGATATCGCATGCAAGCGCGAGCCCACAACCGCCCGCCAGTGCATGGCCGTTCACTTTCGCGACAGTCGGCTTCGGTGCAGTACGCAGCGCGTAGATCATATCCATTAACCGCCGGGAATCTTCAGCGTTTGCTTCTGGTGAGTTCTGGTTAATCTGCTGAAGGTATGCGAGGTCGGCGCCTGCGCAAAAGGCCTTGCCCGCACCGGTGATCACGATAACCCTGACATTTTCATCCACGCTTGCGGAATCGATAGATGCATGCAGCTCAGCGACAAGGTTCGCGCTCAGGGCGTTCCTTTTTTCAGGACGGTTCAGGGTAATTGTGCCGATGTGATGTTCTACGGAATAAAGGACTTCAGACATTGTTCGTACCGGTTGATGAGATTGCCGTTTGGATAACGATACGCAATGGCGCACCGCATTGCAACGCTTCATTCATCGAACGGATGGCAGCCGCATTGTGTTGAGATAGGAGAGTATCAATAAATATGGAATTGATAAATGGCTGATATCCCAAACATTTTACGAAACGCAAAGAACATCGCTATTGTCGGACTTTCCGATAAGCCCTCCCGCGATAGCTATATGATCGCCAAGCACCTGCAAAATGCCGGCTACAATATCTTCCCTGTTAATCCGACAATCGACGAATGGAACGGCCAAAAATCCTACCCAACCGTGCAATCGATCGATGAAGACATCGATATTGTGGATGTGTTCAGGCGCTCGGAGCATGTGCCGGAAATTGTGGAGCAGACGATGGAGAAGGGTGCGGACGTACTATGGCTGCAGCTAGGCATCCATCATGACGATGCAGTGAAGAAGGCCGAGAAAGCCGGGATCACCGTGGTGCAGGACGCCTGCATCAAAGTAGAACATATGCACTTGTAGGCTTATTCTTCACGCTCGGCCCGGACGGAAAGGGTTTCCGTTTCCAGATCGATGTGAATGAAGATGACATTCGGGCGGCAGCAAATCTGGCAGTCTTCGGTGAACTGCTGTGTCCGGGCCGCCGATATATCCACATAGATATCGTTCGGTTCCCCGCACCACTGGCATTGCCAGGTTTCTTCCACGCTACAACCCCAGCGAAATATTCACCGACGGCGCGCCCTGGTTTGAGCCTACGCCGATGTTTTTCAGAATCGAATCGTCATCGGCCAGGTAGGTATCGTAGACGAAATTCCCGAAGAGCGTTCCGATTAATGCGCCGATTAGCACATCGGAAAAGTAGTGTTTGTTATCCCGCATGCGGCTGTATCCCACGTATGATGCCCATCCGTAGAACAGCGCAAATCCGCCGATGCGCGCAACCCTGCGCCAATCCTCATCGGCGAGGACGTCCCAGTGTACAAGAAGATCATCGACCTCCCGCTGCATAAATGAGCACATCGCAAACGATAGGGATGTATGTCCGCTGAAGAAGCTCTTCGTGTCGCTGGCATCCGGCCGGCTGCGGTTCACGATGTTTTTCATTACCTGCGTGGATACTTCCGTGTACGCCATCGCTTTGTAGAGACCGAATGCATGTTTGTAGCTTTTCTTTGAACTGCCTTTCTCGGTGAGCATATCCTCGCCGATCGTGTATGCCGTACGTGATAGCAGGACAATATTCGCGATATCCTCCGGATGGATATTTCCGATGGATCTTGATCCTGGCACACCGACCGTCCCAGCCAAATCGCGTTCGAAATCCAGCGCCTGGAACTGAAAGGGCTTATCGTCTGGATTATCGAAATAGGAATAGTGATTTGCGAAATGCAGCGCACCGAAGGGGATATCGTGCCACGAGAGCATTTCGGTAATACCCTCGTAAAAGTGTGTACCCGTGCGCTCAAGACGTGATATGTCTCTGTCAGAATCTGCGCCATGCACGGGCTGTGCCGATGCCACGGAGAGTGGGAAAGCAACTACTGCAACGCTCAACAGCGTGCGATATAGGATATTCCTCATAACCTTCATCCTAATCTATAATACAGTAGCATTCTTCGTTATAGGCGTTACTATTGAGTAAGGTAGTCGTTGAATTGCTGCCGCTGACTGCGGACTAGGTTCATCAGCTTTTCGGCTTCATTCTGGAGGGAAATCCCGCGGCCTCCGAGATTGGGATCAAGCCGATGCGCATCGGTAATGTGTGAAACGTTCTCTTGAATGACAAGCGAACAGTACTCTTCGGTTACAATTTCTTCCAGTAAGTACTCAAGCTCTTCCCTGTACAGCGATTTGAGTGAGTCGTTCCGCACGAGGGAAGCGTAGATAGCGTTTTCGCCTGCATAGCCCACGGGCTTCCCTGAGAAGAACACTTTATCGAAATCCCAGGGTATAATCTCATACGGGGCGTCTTCGGTAGAACGGTAGAGGTAATGATTGTTCGAAAAACCATCCTGGTGGTTGATGATCGAAGCCAATGCATGATAGCGAATGTACTGCCTGATGCTGAGATACCTGCCCACATCCTGCATGATCTCATCGGCCGGGGTATCGTCGAGTGCACGGATCATCTCTGCAAGATGGTTGAGGTTCCCATCGTCCGGAATTTGCTGATCGAAGCTTTTCGATAGCTTCAGCGCTCCGGATTTGAATGTGTAAGACGCCTCGAACCTCGCCTTAATGAGTTCATGGACCGTGTATTCGGGATGCCGGGGAAAGTATGTCTCATCCATGCGTTCAATTGCGATGTATAGACCTTCATCCTTCCCATTGACGCGCAGAAAAACAGGGAAGGATTCCGTCACAATGAAACCGGCCCTCCTGAACAGCTGCGTTCCTAACAGTGTACGCAACTTCGATGGATCCTGGACTTGCGCCGAGAGATTGAAGTGCTTGAGCCCATGGAATTCCTGCCCATCGTCCAATCCGATTTCGTAGGACCACTGCGCAGCGTAGCGGCTTCCCGCACCTTGCGGTTCTACGTAACCCGTGTAGCGCTTTCTATCGGACCACAACTCCATTGGCGTATCGGTTTTACCCCAACGGCTATTGAGCATCTCGATATAGCTGTCATGCTCTATGCGAAGCTCCAAGACAGGAATTGATTCGAGGTCGAATACAGGGTTCTGCGGGCTTTCACCGTCGCAGCCTACGAGAAGCACTATCAGAGTGGCGGTATAGAATCCCCGCAAGAGCATCAGTCTTTGAACCTCGTCAGTAATTCGAGAACTACGCTCGATCCGTCCGTGGAATAGCCATCCGAGTACCGGGTCTTTGTGAAAAGCCCGTCGATATTAAGGCGGAGAAAAATATCGTTATCGATGTAGAAATTCGCACCGAAGCGCACATCGATCACATTGTACTCCTGGAGCTCGCTATCCGGAATGAAATACGTGACCAGCACGAAAGGCTCGATTTCTTCGATGAAGGAGCCGTCGATATCGATTTCGAATTCTGTGAGGTGTTTGATCCCAAGCGAATACACGGCCGTATCGTTTCTTCGTATGGATTCTATGGGGTCCTGCACGTAAAAGCCTTCGAAGCCGGTTTTGAAGTCCTTCAGCAGGTATGCGATATCCGCCGAGAAAGCATGTGCCTGGATCATGTCTTCCTTCGTGCGGCTCTGATAGGCATAGCCGAGACTGTAGCGCATGGGGCCGGAATGATAAGACCCCCGGGCGAGGGCGAACGAGGTGTTGGAGTTGTTCTGAAACGCCCCAAAATGATAGCTGAACGGATAGCCGGGGTCTTTATCTTCATATTCATAGGATGCGAGGATGCCTAGCGTCCGTCCCGCAAAGCCGTATTCCTCGAACTGTTGATTGACGTGGCTCCAGTCTATCGCGACGAAGTCCTCCCGCTGCTCAAGTTCTTCCAGGCCGAACGGCTTTTTCTTATTGCCCACTTCGATCTCGAGTCTCTTCCAGCCTTTGAATTTCACAGAGTACTCCCGCAGCGAAACGCGGTTTTCTTCGGATTCCCCCCTGAAGTCCAATTGCGCTTCCACATCCTTTTTGTATTCGAAGTTTGCCTGAAACTTGCCCTCGAAATAGAAATTCTGATTGTAGTCGACGAGAGGATTTTTGTCGAAAAACTCAGCACCTAAAGCTCCGTAGCCCGTGAACTCAATATCCTGGGCGAACGCTGAAGATGGAACAACGCATGCGGCAACAAAAAGTAGCAAGGCACTCCGTTTGGTGAATCGGAGCCATTTCTGAGTGTTCATTCTGTGTTTGTGAGTGAATTGAGGCAAATAGCGAAACAGGGGAGCATAATACCGAATTTCGAGGTCGCAACAAACGCCGGATCGGGTTGATTTCAGCGATCTTGGCGGGCAGGAGACACGTATTGCAAATCTTGCATTTTCCTTAATTCCAATCATTGAGGTTGCGCCGAATTATTCTAAACTAGTAGGTGAAAGAGCGGTCAACAAGGGGTGCGGTCACGCACCTCGCTCAATACGACATATCTACGATTCAGCCCATAGGATACACCTTGTAGTGTATCCTGAGGATCTGCACGCACGAGATGTGAATGATTCAATTCTTGAGGTTTTGAGGAGCAACGGTGGGAATGTCTCGATTCGACTATATAGCTGACGATGCACACCGGGAGGCAATAGAACGGATTTTTTCCGAGTTCAACGCAGTCTTTCGGGCAAAATCCTGGCTGGCATCCATTCTGCTGGCGGGGAATCTGTTGGAGGCTTTGTTCGTCGAATACCTTGTATTCATTGATTTTCAGTCCAAGTACAAGATCGATCCTTTCAAGCTCTCTATTGACAAAATTCTTGGAGCTTGCCACAAAGAAGGGCTCTCTGTTACCACGAAGCCTGCGGTCAAGAACTTCATCATATTGTACCGCAAACTCATCCATCCCAACACGCAGGTGCGGTTATCCGTTGCTGTTTCGGAAAAGGAAGCTGTGCAATCGTCCCAACTTATTGAGCAGGTGCGCGAAGAAATCCTCAAAAGGCAGCGAGCACTCATTGGCGTAACGGCGGATGACGCCATCGATCAGATCCTGAGTAATAAGCTCTCCGACGAAGAAGTGAAAGCGTTGTTGGAATCTCTGAAGCCGCAAGAAATGGAGCGTTTTCTCAAGAACGTTGTACCGCGGAGGCTATATTCACAGCATTTGAGCACTGCAGGTGTATGGCAGGTGAACGGCTCAGTCGAGATTATCGAACTGCAGAAAATGTATCGTCTGGCGATGGAATTGGCTTCGGATGAACTGAAAGCAGCAGCCCTGGACGAGCATGTATCGCTCCTCAACACCGATAAGGAAAAAGGCACCGCGTTCATCGACGTGCTGTTCAGGCCGGAGGACTTAGACGCGATGAGTCCGCCGAACGCAAAACTGGCGAAGCAGCATATATTCGAACGCATGGAGAAATCTCCAAATCACGTGTTCCTCGATACCATCACTGATATCTGGTTCCACCTCACCAAAGAGGATATCGACGAGTTCGTGAATGTTTGTGTGAGCTGTATCATCTACGGAACGACGCAGGATACCCGGATCGAGGCGAAGGCGTGGCTATCGCGAAATTCCTGGAAGAAGATGAGCGGCGAGCTCAAGAGCAGTATCCTTACACCGCTGCAGCGCTGGATTGAAAACTATGAGTTTTTCAACGATAACAGCCACGCAGAAATGGTCCGGGAGCTGAAGGCCATAGCCGAGCAAGGGAGCTAGTACGTCAGACTCCCTCCCGGGAGTTGTATTCTATCTTTGAGAATGTCATTTTTCATACGGATCGTGAAACCGGTCCGTATGTTCGATGTTATTCCCTTTAGTAGAACATGACGCAACAGAACCAGTCTCCCGAAAAACAGACCCCGGACCAACCGGATAGTCCACAAAAGAAAAACCATAATCTGATTATAGGTGTCGCTATCGGTGCTGCATTCATCCTGATCATCGCACTTGTCACACTCCCCGGACTCTTTTCATCAGAAGCGGAATCCGAGAATCCGCCAGCCGAACAAATCCCGCTTGAGGAACAGTACAGCGTATGGGTGGAGAGATCGTATAAGATCGGAGAGCGATTCAAAGATGTGTATTCGGCTGGATGGGAAGGCGCGAACGGAGCGATCGGGAATGCCTATCTGTTTGCGGTTACGAACGATTCGTCACTACTGAAACTCCACACCGACGTGTACAGCATGCTCGATCTATACAACGGTACCTGGGTCGATGACCGTGCGTGGGCGTGCCTGGCAGAAATGTATTGGTGGGACTTCACCGGCCGAACGAATCAAATCTGGGTCGAAGACGCAAAGCAGCGCTATGTATCTGCGAAGCAGGAAGGGCGGCTTTCAAACCACGAAGGATATTGGACGTGGTACAACTGGGTTCCGGGAACGGACGTCGGCGAACCGATCTTCACCAACAGCAACATGAATCAGATGGTCTCGGTTGCTTGCTGGCTGTATGAAGCAACCGGCGACGAGCAATTCTTAAACGATGCGCTACTCGTTTGGAACGGGGACGGCACGACCCCCGGCATCGAGCAGACACTGTACAAGGGTAACGGAAAATGGGAAGGTGCACCCGGCAGGGCGGCCTTCGGAAAAGAGCTTCCCTGGGAAGGCGTATCGTATTGTTCGATCGGCGCGGCCATGTACCGCGTAACGAAGGACGAGAAGTACAAGGATATTGCCGTGGCAACGGCAAAGCGCGTCATGGATCCGGACTACGGCTGGGTGCATCCCGAGCACTACTACCAAATAAACATGGACGGCAATGGTGCGTTCGTGCATTTTCTGCTCGATGCCTATATGATAGCCCCGGATGAGCTGCCGGATATCCCGATGAAAGTACGCAAGATGCTCGATCATGTCTGGACGAACGCCTATGGGAAGGCGCGCGTCACACTCCACCGCACGCAGGATCACGCCATACGCAACGGCTGGAATCCGAACGGCGGCGAGGACGGCTACGGCGTCGATCTAGTCGGCACCGTGCACCCGCAGTCGCAGGCACTGCGTGCGTACGGAGTTTATGCGTATGTTTATCACAAGTACCTTCAGGATTAACCTCACGCGATCTCGCTGATTCGCACACATCTCCGCACCTTCTGACGCCCGGTTTTACTGGGTGCTCGCTGAGTCGTATCAATTTTAGAAGGTGTGGTGAGATGAATAGAGTCTTCCTAATTGTTCCAGTATTGCTCCTCCTCTCGACTTCAACGTCCTACGCCCAGCTTACCGGTGAAGTACATGAGAAGACGAAAGGGCTCCGTTTCACTGTACCTGCAGGGTGGGTAGGGCAAGCCACCCCCGACGGCTATCTCTTCGGTCACGAAACAACCGCCGGACTCCTCATGGTCCTGCACCATCAGTACAGCAGCACCGGAGAACTCCGTTCGGCAGCCCTCGAAGGTCTGATGGATGAAAATAATGGTACTTCGCTTACGGTGAGTGGGGAAGTGAGAACATACGGCGATAACGGCATCCAGGCCGACTTTAGTGGAACAATAGAATGGCAGCCGGCGGATGCCTACGCTATCGGGCTGGTCTCGCCGCACGGAGGGGGCGTGACGATTATTGGCGCAGCCGCAAGCGGGATGTTTGGTGGAGCGCAGAAACAGGCTGTGGAAACACTCGCCGCGTCCGTGCGCTTTTCGAAACCCGATGTTGCCGATATTGTGGCGGAGTGGAAACCCTGGCTCGCAGGATATAAACTCACGTATATGAATTCGTACAACAGCGGGTACGGCGGAGGCGGATACAGCGATAAGGAGGTTATAGATCTTTGTGCAGACGGCAGTTTCGGATTTGAATCGAGCAGCACGACGGTTGTGAACGCCGACGGCGGAAGCGGTGCCTACAGCGGCGATCAGGGAGCAGGTGCGGGTACGTGGGACCTGAGTGTCTCGGGCGGCTCACCGCAGCTCGTGCTGCGCTTCCACAACGGGGAATCCTTGACCTACACCTTGGAATACAAGGACAAGAAGCTGTACCTCAACGGCTACAGATACTTCCGCACACAAGATGCGGCATGTAATTGAGGCGCACTCTCATTAAGCACCCTCTCAATACCAGAAGAGAATTATGATAAATCGCTTCGTTTCCGCTCTGCGCTTAGGCAACTGGTCTGCAAAGACAATCCGTGCTGTGTTTCTTTGCATTGCTGTTATCCTCAGTCTATCCATCTGTTACGATTTTGGAACAGAGATTTTCACCCCGAAAAAGACATTTGCTGGGTTGTCATTTGTTCCTCTACCCAGAGGAAAAATACTGATTGCTGGAATATCTAATGTTGGAGAAACGCTCTTCGAAGAAATACGTGTTGGCGATGTTATTCTTGGGGTAGAGGGAATGGAACTCAGCTCAAGTAATGGGCCTGTGGTCTCTGATTCACTCGGCCGAATTGAAGTGGGTGAAATGATTGAACTACAGCTATACCGGGACCGTAGTGTCATTACCAGAAGAGTTCTCAACAGATACTATACGCTTGATGAGAAGATTACAATGTACCTTACCACTATTTTCGGTGATGCGAAGCAGACTGTGGAATTCATTGTCGGCTTGCTGTTCATCATTATCGGGTACATCGTTGTTCTAGCGAATCCATCTGGTCGTATCCAGCGCCGGTTTGCCGTCGCTTCCATTGCCGTTTTCCTGTTTTTTTGCAGATCAGTTCTCCCAATTGATGTTGTGATTGGATATTTCGTTCCAGGAGCACTCACTTCACAGGCACCTTGGTTTGTCGGTTACTCTGTTTTATTGGGAACAGTGAACTTCATAGCCGGCTCGTTAATGCTGTATTATTTTGCTTTTCCAGTCCATACTCCACCTTCATCGAAGTGGTGGTTTCCGATTGCACTTA
>PABJ01000052.1 GCA_002699105.1 Ectothiorhodospiraceae bacterium
GAAAGTTGTGGAGGACAAAGAAACAGAGTTGAAGACGATTCTCGCCGATCTTGATAAACTCAAAGCCCAGCAATCCGCGGATAAAGAACAGGCCAGAACCGATTTCGAGACAGCGAAACTGAACTTCGAGCTGGCCAAGATTGCCAAGGAAAGGATGGAGTTCGAACCGGAAGCGAAGAAACGCGAAGCGGAGTTGGAATTCGAGCGCTCGAAGCTGGCGTTCGAGCAGGCCAAGAACAATCTCGAGAATAAGGACATCGTCCGGAAGTCCGAGCTCAACAACCTGAACCTGAAGATATCCCAGATACGCTCCGATCTCGAAGAAGCGCGGAAAGAGATGGAACAGCTCACACTTAAAGCGCCTATCTCGGGACTGATCGTTTACGAAAACAACTGGGCGACGGGGAGAAAGATTGCCGTCGGCGACCAGCCGTGGCGAGGTATGCCGCTCATCAGCGTGCCCGACCTATCGGAAGCGCAGGTAGAAGTCAGCATCAACGAAATGGATATCGCCAAAGTCGAAAAGGATCAGAAGGTCAAAGTCATTCCGGATGCATTCCCGAACATGGAATTCACCGGCAATATCACATCCGTCTCGCAAATCGGCAGGCAAAAAAGCTCGGGCTCGAATATCAAGGTGTTTGATATCATTGTCGATCTCAACGAGACCGACGAGGTGCTGAAGCCGGGGATTACCACAACCAACAAGGTCATTGTGGAGACTATCTCCGGAGTGCTTTCGGTGCCGATCATCAGCGTTATTGAGAATGAAGGAAAAACCTTCGTCTTCAAACAAAACGGAAGCGGATTCGACAGGCAGGAAGTAACCCTCGGCGAAAAGAACGACAACTTTGTGGTCGTGAAAAAGGGTCTGGAAGTCGGCGATAAAGTGGCATTGCGGAATCCAGAGGTGGATGTTGAAATTGAAGGCAGCGAGAAGAAGGACCCCGTCTCCCCGCTCCCCTCGGCCGAAGGTTAATCGCCGATGAATTTCTTCAAATTCTACCTCCGGTACCGCGAAACGTTCATCATAGCATTCCAAAGCCTGTATGCGCACCGCACCCGCTCACTGTTGACTGCCTTGGGCATTATCTTCGGCGTCGGGGCGGTAATTGCAATGCTCTCCATCGGAGAAGGCGCCCGCCAGGAATCGCTCGAACAGATCGAGGTACTGGGTGTGAGGAATATCATCATCCGGTCTGCCGAGCTTGACGAGAAGGCGTCTGAGGAGGATGAAAAGACCCGCCCGTTCGGCGTATCCATCAAGGATGCCGCTGCAATACAGGACATCTGCGAGTTCACCGAGAACATCGCTATCAGTTGGGAATCGGATATCGATGCACGAACCTACGAAGGCGAGTTGACCACCACCCTTATCGGGGCTACCCCCGCCTATGCGGATATCTTCAACATACGGACGAGCCAGGGTTCGTTTTTCATCGATCATCATCTCGAAAGCTACGCGAATGTGTGCGTCATCGGGTGGGACGTGAAGAAGGAACTGTTCGGTTTTGAAGACCCCATCGGGAAGCTGGTAAAGCTCGGAGATCAGTGGTTCAATGTGATCGGTGTCATCGAAGGCAGGAAGGCATCCACAGTTTCGGACGTGAATGTACCATCCGCGAACGACGTCATATTCATCCCCTTAAACACAGCGATGGCCAAGTTTCCCCGCGAGGCAGGATCCAGATCGACACGCAGAGGCAGGCGCGGTGGGAACGAAACCGCCTTCCTCGACCGCAATACAATCGATCAGATAGCGGTCCAAATCAACGATGAGACGGAGATCACCGAAGCCTCCCGCGTCATCAGCAACATCCTGAAGAAGCGCCACAACAATCAGGAGGATTTTCAGGTCACCATCCCTGAGGAACTCATTGCCCAGAGCCAGCGCACACAGCAGATATTCAACATCGTTATGGGTTCTATCGCGGGCATTTCCCTGCTGGTCGGCGGGATCGGTATCATGAATATCATGCTCGCCAGCGTGCTGGAACGCACGAGGGAAATCGGCGTGCGGCGGGCTATCGGGGCAACCCGGTCGACCATCATTGTCCAGTTTCTTTCCGAGGCGGCGATGCTCTCTATCGCAGGCGGTATCATCGGCATCCTGCTGGGCTGGGGATTGACGACGGCTATCACCGCATATGCCGGCTGGCGCACCATCGTAACGATCCCCTCAATTTTCCTTGCATTCAGTGTCGCTGCTGCTACGGGTATCATCTTCGGATATTATCCGGCGAAACAGGCCGCAGAGGCCGACGTCATCGAATCATTGCGCTATGAATAATCTTGTACGCTTTACGGTAAGCTTCTCCCTCTGCTTTCTCCTTTCAGGCTCGGGTGCATGGGCACAACGCGTATTGACCCTCGAAGAGAGCATTGAGATTGCCCTCGATCAGAGTTTCGAAGCAAAAATCGCTGCAGCACAGCTCAAATCGTCCGAGGCTGCTGCCGAGGCCGCCCGAAGATCGTTGTACTCGACAGTCGATCTTTCGTTCGACGTACCCGACTATCAACGCAGCCTCGCTGCCGAATTCAATCCGGTGACCGGGAGAACCGAGTTTTACCCGCTCGAAAACCTGAGCTGGTCCGGCCGCCTGGATATCGATCAGCCTCTAATCTGGACGAACTCGACACTGACGCTTTCAAGCTCGCTGTACCGCGAAGATCAGAGCGGGGAGAGCCTGGAGGGGGGCTTCTTCCGGCAGTTCTTCACGAATTTCTCAGTGATTTTCCGTCAGCCGCTGTTTGTGCCCAACACGTTGGGGATTGCGCTTGAGCGCGCCAAGATCGACTACGAAGAAGCGCTGGCAGAATACAAGCGCGCAACTCTGGACCTGATCTACACTGTGACGGAGCGATTTTACCGCCTGTACTCATCGCAGCAGACACTCGCCATCCAGGCGGAGCGCGTGCGTCAACAGGATGCGGCATACACCACCGCGCAGCGGAAATACAATTCGGGCCTCATCGCGGAAGTGGATGCGATGCAGTTCGAAGTCGATCTTGCGGCGGCGAAAAACGATCTCCTCAGCTCTCAGAATGCAGTTCTCTCGCAGGCGAACGGATTCAAGCTTCTCCTCGGTCTGCCGCTCTCCTCCGAGATCGAGCTGGTGCTCGAAGACACGACGTTCACAACCTTCGCTATCGATACCGAACAGGCCATCGGTGAGGCGAAGCGGACAAGAGTCGATCTTCAGCGCGCCCGCAACAACATCACGCGCAACAAGCTGACCCTCGAAGAGGTCGAGGCACAGCGGAGCATCAGAGGCGATTTAACGCTCAGTTACGGCTTTTCGAACAATGAGGAGGCATTCGAGAGGCTCTACGTCGATGTACGCGATACGCGCGGCGCGATGTTCACCGTCTCGGTACCGGTGTTCGACTGGGGCAAACATGCGCAGGAAGTGCAAGGGGCGAAGGCGCGTCTGCAATCCGCAGAACTATCTGCACAGCGCACAGAACTCGTCATTGAGCAGGAAATAACTGACTTGGTCAGAAGAATAGAATCCGCAGAGCAGCGTGTGGAAGTGCTGTTCCGCTCCCAGATCGTGGCTCAGAAGGCATTTGAAATCAACACAAAGCGCTTCGAATCGGGGACGATCGGTTCGCTCGAACTTGCGCAATCGCAGGCACGGCTGCTGCAGGCAAAACTCAGCGCTCTCGAAGCACTGATCGACTACAATGTCGCCGTCGCGGATCTGACGCGCAAAACAGCCTATGATTTTAAAAACGACGCACCTATAGAGGTGCGTCGTTGAAGGTTCAGATTCTGCCGTCCCCCGACATCAGCTGAACAAATATGTGACCTGAGGACCGATCAGGCAGTCGCCTGTTTCTGCTGACCCGGCGTGTGGGTTTCGATATTCGAGCTCCCGCGCAGGCCCAGGAAGCATCCTACGGCCGCAGGCAATCCCAAAAACACACCAGTCCAGAAGAACACTTCCAGAAATCCTTCCGTCCAGGAATGGCCTGCTGCGTCCACCCACAGCGATGGTGCGGCACCGCTTGCGTATGCGGCACCCTGAATCATCAGAAAGAATAACACTGCGCATGCTGCCGACATCAGGCAGAGCGTCATCATTGCCGTCTGAATCCGAGCGATAAGATCGTCGGGCCCGGCGGATTCATCGTGCTGCATGCGGACCTTGATTATCTTACCAAGCGTGATGCCGAAAAACAGCCCGATGGTAACAACAAAGGTTGCGAACAACAATCCGAGTACGTCATCGAAAGCGATCACTGAAAATCCTCAAGCTAATGGTCGGTTACTATGTAGTCTTCTTCTACAGCTGCGCTGCCGGATACGACCGCATTTCTTCTTCACGCTGTAATTGCTCCTCACGGTCGCTTCGTACCAGTGCGAGGTAGAAACCCGCTGCCGAAGGAAGCCCCAGAATCGCCATTGCGATCCCTGTAAGCTGCGTCAGCGTGAATATGATCGATCCAGCGAAGTCTGCGCTGATGACTGTTTCCAAATCGCCTCCGATGGAAGCGACAAGGAGCCAGAGTGCGAGAGAAAACGCGACCGATATAGTGAGCGCAAACGTGAGCGTTGCGTTCAACCGCAGCACGGTGACATTCTCTTGCACATTTTTCACGATACTTTGCAGACGCATCCGGAAAATCCCCCCCGCCGTGTAGCCGAATGCAAATCCTACAAGTATCGGTATGCTGAGATACACGATATGTTCAATCATAACCCTCCTGAGAACCCCTCTTGTAACTGTTCGTTGAATCACTTGCGCCAATATTGCGCAATTATTTCAATAAGTCAAGTGCGGCTCACAAAAAAGTCAGCATGAATTGCAAATATTGCATTATTTGATAAGTGAAAGGGTGGTTGATAGCGGGTCCCTACGCCCGCGGATGATAAATTCGTCGCGTATTTCGGTGGCGCGATCGAAAAGAGGTTCTTTGACCGGGTATCCTGAGATTTCAACGATCGGCATCACGCCGATCATAGAATTCGTTACCCAAACTGTTTCCGCCGAGAGGACGGCTTCCAGGTTCGCCGAACGCTGTTCGACGTCTTCGCCGCCCTCTTTCAGAATGGAGATTACCTGACTGCGGGCAATGCCGGGCAACTGATGTTCGCTGTCGGGCGTCCACCAGATCCCATTCGTCCGGAAGAGCAAGGAGCCGGTAGCCGTCTCGGTTGCTTCCTCGTTACGGTCCAGGATGAGCGCTTCGTCGGCACCCTCGGCTATAGCCTGCTGCCGCACGTACAGGTAGTAGAGGTAGTTCAGTGTTTTGTATTTCGCCATGCGAGGCGCGGCGCTATCGCGAATGATGTGCAGCTTCCAGCCGTTCCGGTACTTCTTCTCAGGGACGGTATAGGAATTGACATACGCCAGAATCGTCGGGGTATCGGTTTCGCGCAGGTCAAGCCCATGCTGGACGCCTCTGGTAACGATGACCTTTATGCGCGAGACCTTCTGCTCGAAGTTATTCTCCCTGATAAGCTGACTGAGGATAAACCCCCATTTGATCTCATCGGTGATGCTGATATTCAGCGCATCAGCCGCGTTCATCATCCGTGCGACATGGTTGGAAAGATAGAGCGGCATGCCGTATTCCCCGCGGATGGTTTCGAAGACGCCGTCGCCATACAGGAAACCGCGATCCAGAGGCGAAATGCTCGCCTGGATTATCGGCATAAATGCTCCGTTGAGCCAAACTATGCGGTCTTCATCTTTCATCGCTGCACTGTTCTATCTTCCTAATACGCGGAAAAACGTCTCACCTTTATCGATCGTCTCCTGATATTCCATTGCGGGTTCCGAGTCGTACACTATTCCTCCGCCCACGCCGAGGACATACCTGCCATCAAGATGGACCGCCGTACGGATCGCGACGCTCAAATGCATTCGTTGATCGCATCCAAGATACCCGATAGCGCCGGTGTATACATGACGCGCCACGGGTTCGAGCATATCGATCACTTCCAGTGCGCGTATCTTGGGGCAGCCGGTGACGGAACCCGGCGGAAATGTCGCCTTGAGAATATCGGTATGGGATATACCTCGCCGCAACTCGCCAGCAATCGTGGAGGAAAGATGATGCACATTCGCGTACGAATCAAGGTCGCGGTGCGATAGCACTTTCACACTGCCCGGGACTGAGACCCTGCCTATGTCGTTTCGTACAAGATCGACGATCATCGAAAGCTCCGCAGTTTCCTTCTGAGATGAAAGAAGGTCGTTGCGCAGGAGCAGGTCTTCGGCTTCAGTCGATCCGCGTTTTCGTGTGCCCTTGATGGGTGTGGATTCGATCTGCGTGCCGTCGGAATGCAGGAACTGCTCCATGGAAGTGGAGAGCACTCGATGTGTGCCTGCATTGATGTAGGCAAAATACGGTGCGGGGTTCCGGCGCAGAAGCTCACGCCACACTGCATATGGATCATCCGGAGATGCGAACACAAACCGCTGCGACAGGTTCGCCTGGTACAGATCGCCGTCTACGATGAGATTCCGGAGCTTGTTGATGGCGTCGATGTAAGCCTGTTTTTCGAACGAATTCCCCGCGCGAATCGAGGCCGCGGCTTCTGTCTCCCCGGATGGAATGGGCGGAAGTGTCCTTTCGTTCATCGTATAGGATAGCTCGTACGCCGCAACGCTTCCCTCCTCCCGGTCATGGACTGCCAGGTACGTTGGGTACATGAGCCACATATCGGGCAGCCCGAGATCGTCTACAGCTGTCTGCGGCAGACGCTCGATGGTATTCTTGAGCTCGTATGCGAGGTATCCGTAGGCGCCTGCACCATACGCCAATGGTGAACCCGAATCGGCGGTAACAGCGGACTGCACTTGTGCGAGCAGGCGAAACGGGTCAGTGCCCTCTTCCATCACCCCTTCAGCGCCGATGAGAGTACTCGATCGACCTTTCGCATGCACCAGCAGCGCGGGCTGCGCAGCACATACCGAATATCTCCCCTTCCGCACGTCGCCGCCGCTTACGAGCAGTACGCTGTGAGCTTCGCTGCAACGCTCTTCGCAGTGCTCCAGAAACGCATCGTCGGACCAGCCGTCGGCCGGCGAACTGAGATAGAGTTCATGATATTCGATATTGATCGGAGGTACACTCATAGCTCGGCGGGAAGTATACGGGCTTCGCGGTAGAATGTAAAATGCAGACTAGAACGCAACGGTGAGGGTCACTCCAGCGACGAGTCCGATAGCAGCTTGCGTCAGCAAGGCGCTTCCCTCAATCGGCTCCTCCCTGTCGTACCCACGCGCAATTCCGAGCGGGGTCCAGTATGCCCAGGTCACCCTGTCCGCCAGGACGCTTTCAGAAAACGCGCCTGCACCCTGCCAAGGTTCTCCGGGATCGAGCAGTTCCGCGAACGCGTAGTACAGAAGGTCGCATCCGAACGTCCACCATATTGCCCCGAATGCGGCCGCGCTCGACCAGCCTGCCTCGCGGTTGAGAACCCAGGCCAACGCCCCCTGCAATACGACCTGCGACACCCTGTACACCTCCAGCCAGTTTTCATCGTGTTTGGCGAGGTTAAATCCGACGTAATCGTAGGCGGCAAAAAGCACCACGGCGCCGGCGGTATATCCCAGCTTTTTGCCTACCGTGGCCTCCGGTTCCGGCTGCTTGAAGAGTGCGTCTTCCAACCTGGCGCCAAAGGACGGCTCTCCGCTCAATTGCAGCCGGTAGCGTTCGTTCAGCGACTGCGAATTCGCAACGTGCGAACTTATCAGGATGAAGAGAACAGCCGCGAGCAATACCTTCATGCGTGAACACCGGAAAGGAATGTTTGTATGAATTGTTCGCCGTGTTCGCTCATAAACGATTCGGGGTGGTATTGCACTCCAAAGATCGGCAGCGATACGTGGCGAAGCGCCATGATCACGCCCTCTTCTTCGGACCAGGCAGTTGCGGTGAGCTCAGAGCCTCGCATATCGACGATGAGGGAGTGATAGCGTGCCGCCGCGAATGGCGATGGGATGCCTTCGAACATTCTATCGCCATTATGCGATATGCGCACGGGCTTCCCGTGCACCGGCAGAGGCGCCTTCACCGTCCTGCCGCCGTACACCTCGTTAATCACTTGCATACCTAAGCAAACGCCGAGTATTGGAACCTCACCTGCGAAGCGCTCAACCGCCTCCCCGCTGATACCCGCTTCCTTCGGGGTCTTCGGGCCGGGCGATATGCACACCGCATCGTATGTCCCCCGAAAGACTGCATCAGCGTCGGCATCGTTCCTCACCACCGTTATCTGTGTAACCAGCGATGCGAAAAGATGGTACAGGTTGTACGTAAAGGAGTCGTAATTATCGATCAAGAGCAGATGCATGCTTTCTTGCCGGCGGTCGTATCGTTTTGTATCCCATCAATATGGGCAATTTCCGGGGAAATCGACACCCGGCGATTGCATTACGGCAGTATTACCCTTATATTAGTAGTCTTGACCGCGGGGTGGAGCAATTGGTAGCTCGTCGGGCTCATAACCCGAAGGTTGTTGGTTCAAGTCCAGCCCCCGCTACAAAGAAAAGGCGAATCGCAAGGTTCGCCTTTTGTGTATTCTACAAGAGTGCAAGTATTCTTTAACCGCCACATTTCCACTTTCAACTTTCCAATTTGAAATTCTGATTCCGCTTCCTAAAATGCGGGCTGTCTCCCCATTCGCCGTAGCCGATTTCCTCGTCGATCCCTACGATACGGCGTTCCAGGCAGTCTGAGCAGAGCCCTGAATCCTCGTCGATGCAGGGCTTATTGTTATAGAGCTGGTAATTCTTCCGGTATATAGTTTCGGATACATTCGGCATGATGATATTCGCGCCAGCTTTCAGGCCCATCTCGCGTCCGAGCGGCTTCAATGCCTGCAGCGCCGTGGTAGCGGCAATGTTCACATCTTTCAACTGCAGTCTCACAACCGAGATCATCTTCAGAGCCAGGATGAAGTTGCGCGAATGAAGCGCCTCCGTGTCTTCTACCAACTCTGCGACCGGCGTATTATCGCTGACAATAAACGGTCCCATCCCAACCATATCGATATCCATCTCACGGAAGAACTCTATGTCGTCCACAAGATGATCGATTGTCTGCAGCGGCAGCCCGATCATCACTCCCGTACCGACCTGATACCCCGCATCCCGTATATCGTACAGGCACTGCACTCGCGCATTGTAGTCGTGATCGGGAGGATGCATCTTCGCATAGAGCTCCCTGTTCGAGGTTTCGATCCTGAGGAGGTACCGATGCGCACCGGCCTCAAACCAGCGGCGGTAGGTCTCGGGCGATTGCTCGCCGAGCGAAAGCGTGATGCCGAGTTTCCCATCGCTCAGCGCCTTGATCTTCCGGAGCATGTCCTCTACGAAATCGACGAAGTAGGGATCGCTGCGCTCTCCGCTCTGCAGCACAACCGAACCGAAGTTGTTCTCGTGGGCCCACCGTGCGCCTTTCAGGATCTCCTCCTCCTTCATCATGAAGCGCTCAACGTCGGGCTTGGAGCGGCGGATCCCGCAATAGTAGCAGTCTTTCCGGCAAATATTGCTGAACTCCACGATCCCGCGGTAGTATGCCGTCTTTCCCACGAACTCCTGCTTCACCGCGTACGCAGCCGCGAACAGCGCATCCAGTTGCTCGCGCTCTTCGATCGAGAGCAGCAGCCGCATATCATCGCGCGTCATCACGCCTGTTCGTGCCGAAGCCAGTATCGCCTGTATGTCGCTCATTGATGCATTCATAGCACTACAAAGATACGAATTCACGCGTGAAGCTCGGAGTGCCATCTTTCATCCAAAGGACGGTGTTTGCTATTTTACCGGAGCTTGAGTTATTCATCACTGCTTTCATTCTATGAAGTTAATCCAGCATCTCCTTGTATTCTGCATCGTCACTGCCGGTGCGTCCGCACAGGAACTCTCGCCTGTGCATATCCACTTCCAGAAGCGCATCCCGAATGCTGAGGGCATCGAGCTTTCTGCAAATATTTACTTGCCGGCAAACACTAGCGAGCGCAACCCCGCGCTTCTCGCCCTCACTCCGTACGGCGTCGATAACATGCACGCCGACGCAATGTGGTATGCCCGGCGCGGCTATGCTGTCGTCATTGCAGATTGCAGAGGAAGGGGGAATTCGGAAGGACGGTTCGTGCCGTTCGAATACGACGGCTCGGATGCGTACGATATCTGCCGGTGGATTGGAAAGCAGGAGTGGTCGAACGGCAAGGTAGGGATGTTCGGCGGATCGTATCTCGGTATGATCCAATGGCTGGCCATGGCGTACCGTCCGAAGGAACTGCGCACAATCGTTCCGACTGCGGCAGTAGCACCGGGGATAGATTTTCCGTTCTTCAACAATATCTTCTACACGTATAACGCACAGTGGCTTGCACTGACGCTCGGCCGTACGACGGCCATGAATGCCTTCCAC
>PABJ01000053.1 GCA_002699105.1 Ectothiorhodospiraceae bacterium
CTGGTGCATCATTCAGATGCTGCTTCAGTATTTCCAGAGGCTTCTCGTGAGTGAATGGCGGTGTCCCGGCTGCGATCTCGTACAGGATGCATCCGAGGGCGTACAGATCGGCAATCGGCTGCGAATCCTCGCCGCGTATCAGTTCCGGTGCCATGTACTCGAATGTGCCGGTCAGTCCCGCTCCGTTTGATCCGGTGCGGTTACTCAGACCAAAATCCATAATGGTGGCTTCAACGGAGCCATCGGATTTGGTGCGGGCTAGGATGTTGCCCGGCTTCAGATCGCCGTGCACAATCGATTTCACATGGAGATAGTGCAGGGCGCCGGTAAGGTCGTAGATGCACTTCGCAAAAGCCTGGCTATCAAATTCACCGTTCTTCCCGATGAAATGCTCACGCGCGAGCGGCTTGCCGTCTATCCACGCCATCACCATAAACGGCGTGCCAGACTCGGTGACGCCGTACTCCACCACCTCTGCGAGCTGTGGATGATCGAGGCTGTGCAGCAGCCGGAACTCATTCTGCAGCTGTATTGCAGTTGCGCCACCCGTTGATCTCAGGAGCTTCAGGGCAACTGTTCGGTCGTCCTTCTTCCGCTTGGCCTGGTACACCGTTCCAAGCATACCCTCGCCGGCCAACGCGAGTATCTCGTACCCTTGTTGTTCCAGTTCGCGTTCTATCGTGGCGGTATGTTGTTGCGTGTCTACGACCAAATTTCTTCCTTCGCTTCGCGCGTCATTAATTCGTACGTCGCTTCTTTGGGGTCCTTTTCTTCGAAAAGGATTTTGTACACCTGCGAGACTATGGGCATGTCGACACCATGCATTCTACTGAGTTCATAGGCGCTGCGGGTGGTTTCAACACCTTCGGCAACCATCTTCATGGCGCTAAGCACTTCGGGCAATTTCTTACCCTTGCCGATCTCCTCGCCGACGAACCTGTTCCTGCTGTGTCGGCTCATCGTCGTGACGATAAGATCCCCGAGCCCCGAGAGACCGGAAAACGTCAGTGGATTCGCTTGCAGCTCCACCCCCAGTCGGCGAATCTCTGCAATCCCGCGAGTTATCAGCGCAGCTTTCGTGTTATCTCCGTACCCGCCCCCGTCGCAAATGCCGGCGCCGATAGCGATAATGTTCTTCAAAGACCCCCCAAGTTCAACTCCGGTTACATCCCGACTGCCGTAGACGCGGAAATATGGCGTTCCGAACGCCTCCATAACGGTTTCCGACGTCCGCTGATCGATGGAGGCGGCGACGACGGTCGTTGGCTTCTTCTCGCTGACCTCTTCGGCGTGGCTGGGCCCGGAAAGTACTGCATAGTAGCGCTGCCGGAAATCAGGGAACACATCCGTAACCACTTCCGACATGCGCATGAGCGTCTTCGCCTCTATGCCCTTTGCAACGTTGATAAGAATACGGCCATCTATGAGTTCGAACGGGATCTGCTTAATAACATTGCGGACGAACTGCGCAGGCGCGGCAATTACAAGAGCATCAGTGTTTTCAACCGCGTTCGAAATACGGTCTTCGATCTTTAGATCGTCAGGGAGTGTAATATTCGGCAAGTAATTGGCGTTCTGGCGCGTAGAACGCATGAGCTCCACATCCTCTTCGGAATAGGACCAGAGCGAAACATCGTGGGAATTTGAATGTAGGACAATTGCAAGAGTTGTTCCCCAACTTCCTGCGCCGAGTACGCCGATCTTCATATGTCAATTCTAGGTTAGTGTTGGATTGCCGGGCAATCCTCAACGAATCCTGACCCTGGGGTCAGGCTACAGAAACATCTTTAAGGAGTTACCAACCTTCGAACCGAAAATGCGCACCTTATCAAATCTGCTTTCCTGGCCATTCAGCAAGCGCTTGATATTGGATCGATGTGCGAAAATGAGGAGTAGAGAAACCCCGATGCTGAAGAAGATGAGCGTGTTATACCCCGGGATCTCTACGCCGAAAATGTTCGAACGCACAAACAGTGAGGTCGGGAAGGCTGTTGCCGCTGTGATGCTGCCGAGTGAAACATACCCTGTCGTGAAGAGCACGATGAGGAAGATGACAACAACGACGGAAATATCGATGGGAGCAATACCGACGAGCATGCCCGTGGCAGTATTGATTCCTTTGCCGCCCTTGAAGTTCAAGAAGACAGGATAGATATGACCGATTACCGCTGCAACGCCTGCCAGGATCTGAACGACTGTGAAGTCCTCGAATGGCGTCCGGTTGTTAAAAGGCATATCACCGAAATGCAGTCTTGCAATCACGAGGACAGCGAACAGTCCCTTTGCCAGATCGCCAACTTGCACAACTATCCCAAGCTTCCATCCCAGGATACGGAAGACATTCGTGCTGCCGATGTTTCCGCTTCCATGCTCACGGATATCTATACCTTTAAACCACTTCGATATAAGCAAGCCTGTCGGTATGGAACCAGCGAGATAGCTGAGTATGATAATTAAGCTGAGGAGGTACATACTGGCAATCTGTTAATTGAATCAAGCGAATCGAACAAGTAAAAATACCTTATTCTGAAGCCAATGTCAACGCGAATTGCACGAAGTGTCAATATTTTGTCACTCCATGAAACAGCAATTTTGTCCAATTTGATTCAAAATGGGCATTTTCGATTCAATGACTGGTAACTCTACACAATGATAACGCAACTCTTGTGCCATTGTGTGTTGCACGCAGGCTGGTTCAGATACCGAATTTATAGATCGTTAGCGAGGAGGTGTAGCGATTCGAGTGTGTGACGGCTGCAATAGTCGTCCCGTCAGGAGAGAATGAAGCCATCGCATGCTCCGAAAGAAGGCGCTGGACAGGGATACCGTCCGGGCTTGTGAGCCATACCTCGCCGCTGCCGGAAACGAACAGCGCCTTGTTTGTGACTGCATTCGCATCGAAGGCAATAATCTCGTCCTTGCCGCCTGCGGTAAGAACAGAAGTTGAGCCTGTTTCGATCATCGCACGGCTCAATCCCTGGGGTGTGAGGTAATACAGGTATTCGGAGACGTCCTGCTTGAAGTAGACCAACCGTTCGTTCATGGGGTGATCGCTGCGGCTCGAAATATTCAACAATGTTCGGACGTGGCTGCCGTCTTCATGCTGCACGAGAACAGAGCCATTGTTGAGTCTGTACGCGAACCGGCCGGATGAGAGTGCGACAAGATCGAGCAGGGATGCATCGAGCGTGGTGTCGTGCAGGACGACTTCGGATGTCGGCATCCACGGCGCTGACGTATAGCCGGCATAACCGATGACAAGGTTGTCTCCTGTGACGAGTCCCCAATAGAACGAAGTATCGTCGCGGGAGGACATGAACTGCGGTGATATGCCTCGTACCGCTGTTGTGTACGTGCCGAGGAGTCCGCCGTTCAGCGAATAGAACTGCAGCCCCTGAGCATTCGTGGCAAAGATGGATTCGCCGGGCAATACCCAGTACCTTGCATTGTCGATTCCGTCGGCGGCTTGCAGAAAGCGCTCTTCTTCCGATGAAGCGTCCTTTACTGCTACCTCACGAATCGGCGTGCGCAGACCATTCGGATCGCCGCGGAAGTACTCGTATCCAGACAGAATACTTTCGCCGCTCGGTGACCATACGGGCCAATGATACTGGATGATTTCAACGGCATCGTCGTCATCAGAACAAGAGAATAGGAAGGCTGCAAGGAATACGAGCGATAGGAGCGCCGAGCGGTTCATGCCATAAATCCTGACACTGTTTTGGGAGCTACTAGGGTAGATAAGAAAAATCCGCGACAATTGAAACGGGCATGTCCGTTTTCTAAGCGGGGTTCCAGCCGGGTTGAGTTATGTAGGTCGGATACCGCTTGCTGAAGAAATCCGCGCATTCGTTGGCGTATCGCTCATCTCGGAACAGGCCGAAGACCGATGATCCGCTTCCGCTCATCAGCGCGAAATCCGCCCCCGTACGATACAGGACCTCTTTCACACGCATGATTTCCTCATGGGCTTCGAAAACGATGGGCTCAAAATCGTTTCTGATTGAATTCACCCAGCGTACGGGCAATGCCTTGTGTTCAAGGAGAAGCTTCTGCAGGTTGTGGATAGGGAGTTGCGGATTGAATTCAAATCGGCCGTATGCCCACGGGGTGGAGATATGTATACCCGGGTAAACGAGAACAATCCAGTAGGGGAGATCGAGTTCGAAGTAGGAGAGAATTTCGCCTTTCCCCTTTGCGTACGCAGAGCCGTCTCGTAAAAAATAGGGTACATCCGAGCCGATCTTCTCTGCGATCTGAGCAAGCTCATCCGGGGATATGGTCAAATGCAGCAACTCGGTCAAGCCGGTCAGCACACTGGCTGCATCGGAGCTGCCGCCGCCTAACCCGGCACCTACCGGAATCCGTTTTTCCAGCAGGATGTGCACGCCCTTCGTACTTCCGGTAGCGTCGAGGAGTGCTTTCGCCGCACGAGCGCAGAGGTTCGTATCGTCGGTTGGGATCGTGGGCGTATCGCATTTGATAGTCACCCCGGACTCGGCCGGAGTGAGCTTTATGGTGTCGTAAACATCAACCCTGTGAAAGACGGTGTCGATATCGTGAAATCCATCATCCCGCTTCCGGACAATCTGCAATCCGATATTAATCTTCGCGTATGCCCGTAGTTCAACCATCGCGATCTCTACACAGGATTCCGGGAGATCTCATCCATGATCTGTTGTGCAACATCCAATGCGTGGCCAGCAACCTCAACGTCGACAATCGGCTGCGTGTCTTCCTTCACAGCATCGACGAATAACTGTAATTCGTATTGTAGTGGGTTGTGTCCTTCCGGTATCTGAGGCTGTTCGAACACGATGTTGCGTTTCACCGCGCCTTGCTCAATCTGACCGAGCATGAAGGTTGGACTTGCATCGTCGTCATTCTCATCGATGAGTCTGAATACGTCGGCACTGCCGTTGAGAAAGTCCACTGCGATGTAGGCATCCTTCTGGAACATGCGCATCTTGCGCATCTTGTTCTGCGATATCCTGCTCGAGGTAATATTCGCAACGCACCCATTCTCAAACTCCAACCTTGCGTTCGCGATATCTACGTGTTCGGATACGACGGCAACGCCATTGGCCATGATCTTGGCAACAGGGCTTTGGACGAGGGAGAGAATGATATCGATGTCGTGGATCATTAAATCCAGGACCACCGGGACGTCGGTCCCTCTTGGATTGAATTGCGCCAACCGGTGCGATTCAACAAACCTGGGTGCGAGATTGTAGTCGTTCAGCGCAACGATCGCCTTATTGAAACGCTCGATGTGTCCGACTTGCACCTTCCGATTATTATCGCGTGCGAACTTCGCGATCTCTTGCGCCTGAGCAACAGTCTCCGTCACAGGTTTTTCGATGAAAACATCCTTCCCAGCTTGAAGCGCCTGCATGGCTACGTCGTGATGGGATGGTGTCGGTGTGACGATATCAACGAGATCGACTTCGGCTAGTAGTGCTTCTATCGAAGGGAACGCCTGTACGGAATGCAGGCCGGCAATTTCGGCAGCGCGATCGGTGTCGATATCGTACAATCCGATGAACTCGGCGTTGGTGAGATTGGGAAGGAGTTTTGCATGGATAGAGCCTAAATGTCCGGCTCCGATAAGGCCGATCTTCAACATGATGATCCGGAAAAGGTGCTACAAATGTGTTTGGGGGGAGGCTGCGCTACTAGCGTCCGAGTTTGATGATGCCTCGCCTGCTTTCATCGATGAAGTTAAGGATCTCCTGTACTTCATCGGTCAGTTCCATCGTCGCTTTAATGTGCTCCACAGCCTGCGAGACGTTCCTGCCGGAACGGTAGATGATCTGATATGCCTCTTCAATCGATGCCCGGGTTTCAGCAGAAAATCCGCGTCTGCGGAGCCCGACAGAGTTTATTCCCTCGAACGTTGCAGGCGTATGCCCGGCTAGTGCATACGGCGGGACGTCTTTCAGAACCCGGATGCCGCCCCCTGTCATGGTATGCGCACCGATCGTGACGAACTGATGAATTGCGACCAGGCCTCCGACGATAGCGTGATAGCCGATATGGACGTGACCGCCGAGCTGCGTGGAATTTGAGATGATGACCTTATCGCCGATAAAGCAATCGTGAGCAACATGGACATACGCCATAAGCAGGCAATCGGAACCGACCTTCGATGTGCCGGAATGTACGGTACCACGATTGAGTGTGCAGTACTCACGAATGACGCAGTTGTCGCCGAGTTCGAAGTACGTTTTTTCATCGTTGTACTTCAAATCCTGCGGCGGGGTAGAGACGACCACGCCTTGATGAATTGTGCAGTTCTTACCTATGCGAGCACCGTCATCGATCTTGCAGTGCGGTCCGATCTGCGTTCCTTCGCCGATTTCAACGTCGGCTTCCACGATTGTAAATGGACCAATTGTTACGTTTTCAGCGAGGGCTGCTTTTTCGCTGACGATTGCTGTTGGATGGATTGAAACCATAAATGGAATGAATGATTCGAATATGTGTGGTACAAATACGCCGCAAAGCGCGGATACAGCTGCTAGCCGGCTCCGTTGTTCTTCTTGGTGTGCTTATCGACGACAACGGCCATGACTTCTGCCTCGGCAACGACTTCATTATCCACGAATGCCTTCCCGGCGACCTGGATGATGTTCCTGCGTTTATTGATGATCTCAACATCAAGCACCAACTGATCTCCCGGTACGACCGGCTTACGGAATTTGGCGGACTCAATACTTGTGAACAGGGCGATCTTCTCTTTGATGTTGCCGACGCTGTTGAGCATCAGAATGCCGCCGCATTGTGCAATTGCTTCGACGATCAGGACGCCGGGCATAACGGGGCGGCCGGGGAAGTGGCCTTCGAAAAACTGCTCGTTACCTGTAACGCTCTTCACGCCGATAATCCGTTTATCGAGTTCGAGCTTCACGATCTTATCGAGCATAAGGAAGGGATACCGGTGCGGCAGAATTTCCTTGATTGCTTCTATATCGAATACCAGGCCTTCTTTCTTTTCGACCTGGTACTGCTTTACGAGCTTCTTCTGCTTGTAGAGCTGGCGGATCATCTTCGCGAATTCGACGTTACTGGCATGGCCAGGACGGGCAGCCAGGATCTGGGCCTTTAACGGCACTCCGACGAGCGATAAGTCGCCGATGAGATCCAGCAGCTTGTGACGCGCTGGCTCGTTGCGGTAACGGAAGTTTACATTGTTGAGGAATCCATGCTCGTTAAGGCGCAGGTCCTCGCTGAGTTCGAATTTCTTGGCGATATTTGAGAGCTCTCCAGCGTTAATTTCTCGATCGACGATGACGACCGCGTTATCGAGATTGCCGCCTTTTATGAGGCCTGCATCATGGAGTTCCTCCACTTCTGTCAGGAAGCAAAAAGTCCGCGACGATGCGAAGTCGGGAATAAACTCCTTCTCCATATCGAACAGTCCGGTATGCTGGCTGCCGAGCGCAGGGTTTTTGTAGTCGACCATAACAGTCATTCGGAAGTCATCGAGCGGGAGGGCGACGATATCGACTTCCTTCTCGGGATTGGAATACTGAATCGTCCTGTCGATGACGAGATAGTCCTTCGCAGCTTCCTGCTTTTGGATGCCTGCTCTTTGCAGCACCTCAACGAACGGCATTGCGCTGCCATCGCCAACAGGCGGTTCGATCCCGTCCAGTTCTATGCTGAGGTTATCGATTTGCAGTCCGGCGACGGCTGCGAGGACATGCTCGACAGTGTAGACCTTGATGTCGTCGTGACCGAGCGTCGTTCCTCGCGATACGTCAACGACGTATTCGGCGAGAGCCGGGATTTCAGGATTTCCACCCAAGTCCGTTCGCACAAAACGGATTCCGTGGTTTTCAGGAGCGGGTTTGAAAGTGAGGGTGCAGCGGGCACCTGTATGGAGGCCGGTTCCAGAGAATGAAACAGGCTCTTTAATCGTACACTGATGAACTAGCATGAAGTAGATTCTGTAAAATCACTATATCAGAACAAAACTAGGAAGATTGGTGCGGTAAAAAAAATGAGCGAACCTCGAAGAGAACCGTAATACGTTTCGTTTCAATGTCTTGCTGAGATCAATGAACATTGAAATAATCCCGATTTCTTCATTACCTTTAAGTCTGTCACGAACTTCGAAATCGAGATTGATATACGTTCCGAACCTATGGAAGAGCAAGAGAAGCACACAAATATTCACCACCTCTATGTAAATGCTCAGGAGGCCGCATACGATGAACGAGATGAAGAATTAACCACGGACTCATCGAATGAACCTGCGGAGCAGGTTGACCTGTACGCCCCGGAGATGTATTTCAACCGTGAACTGAGTTGGGTGGATTTCAATTGGCGCGTGCTGAACGAGGCGTTGGATGAGAAGAACCCGCTTCTGGAACGTATGAAGTTTCTGGCCATCACGGCCTCAAATCTCGATGAATTCTTTATGATCCGCGTTGCGGGTCTCAGGCAGCAAATCGAACTCGGCGTTACCGATCTCCCACCGGACGGCATGACGCCATCCGAGGTACTCGATAAGATATTCGAGAGCATCTCGTTGATGATGTTCGAGATGTCGCAGTGCTACTTAAATGAGATCGTGCCCGGTCTTCGCGAAGAGGGAGTGTACATCCATACCCACGCTGAGCTCGATAAAGAAGCGAAAGAGTGGTGCAGACGCTACTTCTACGAGACTGTTTTTCAGGTGCTCACTCCCCTGGCTATCGATCCGGGGCATCCATTCCCGCACCTCCTGAATAGGTCGCTCAACCTCATGATGACGATCCGTGACAAGGTGACCGATGAAGAGAGGATCGCCGTTGTGCAAGTCCCTCCGGTCTTGCCTCGCCTTGTTAAAATTCCGACCTACCAAAGCGGGCATCACTACGTGCTGCTTGGAGAAATCATCGCGGAAAACACCGATTATCTTTTCCCGGGTCTGGAACTGGAGGAGTGTTCCATGTTCCGTGTTACACGGGATGCAGATCTCGAAATCGCAGACGATGAGGCATCCGACTTGCTGAAGACGATTGAGGAACAGCTGCGCAGGCGGAGGTGGGGTGCGGTCGTGCGGGTAGAACTTGCCAAAGCGATGCCGGCAAAAACAAGAGAACGTCTCCAATCGGCTATGCGCCTGGAAGACCGGGATATGTATGAGATCGAAGGACCTCTTCATTTGGCCGATTTTATGCCGTTGCTGAAGCTTGATCTTCCTCACCTTAAAGATGAGACATTTACTCCGAGGATTTCAACACAATTGAAGGGCATAGAAGACATCTTCTCCGCCGTTCGCCAGGATGACATCCTGCTGCACCACCCGTTCGATAGTTTTTCCTCCGTCGTGGAGTTCATCGAAAACGCTGCCGACGACCCCGACGTCCTGGCTATCAAGCAGACGCTTTACCGCACCAGCGGCGATAGCTTGATTGTGCAGGCACTTGCCCGTGCAGCAGAAAACGGGAAGCAGGTAACGGCGTTCGTGGAACTGAAAGCAAGATTCGACGAAGAGAACAATATCGTCTGGGCACGGCAGCTGGAACGAGCCGGTGTGCACGTTGTCTACGGCATACTCGGGTTGAAGACGCACTGCAAGGTTGCACTCGTCGTGCGGCGGGAGCAAGATGGGATCCGCACGTATGTGCATATGGGTACGGGCAACTATAACGAAACGACTGCACGGCTGTATACGGATTTCGGGATGTTGACCTCACGGCCTGAGATTGGCTACGAGGCGACTGCACTCTTTAACTATCTAACGGGTTACAGCCATCAACAGAATTGGAAGGAACTGGTTGTCTCCCCGATCTCGATGAGGCAGCATGTCCTCAATTCCATCCAACGGGAGATTGAAACTCACTCCGAGGAAACACCCGGCTATATCCTCGCTAAGATGAATTCCCTCGTCGATGCACAGGTTATCAGGGCGCTGTACCGTGCATCGCAGGCCGGCGTGAAGGTCGATTTGGTTATTCGCGGCATCTGCTGTCTAAAGCCTGGTATTCCCGGAGTCAGCGAAAACATCACTGTGAAGAGTATCGTCGGTAGATTCCTGGAGCACAGCCGGATGATGGTGTTCCACAATGGCGGGGATACAGAGATCTATCTATCGAGTGCAGATTGGATGCCGCGCAATTTGAATCGAAGGGTGGAGGTGAAGTTCAGGGTGGAAAGCCCGCGACTCAAACGTTGGCTGCTCGATGATATCATCCCGCTCTACCTCAAAGACAACCTGAAGTCCTGGCACCTTTCACCGAACGGCGTCTATCGGAAGCAGCTCGTACGCGATCAGACGGCGCATATGAACAGCCAGGAAGAGTTTGTCAGAATGGCAGAGGCATCGTTCAGGGAGGACGAACTACAGGAGATGGACTAGCTAGTCCTCGGATTCATCTTTTATGATGTAGACGATCTCGTTCGGCTTTTTCATGCCGTGCTGTTCCCGCGCGACCTTCTCTATTTCGAACAGGCTCGTCTCCAAGACCTGCTTGCGCCGTTCCAGCTCCCTGATATCTTTCTGAATTTCCGAGATCGATTCTTCCGTCGTAGCGACTTCGTGTTCGAGAATGAGCCGGCGTATCAATCCCTTATTGCTCAGTGTCACGAACAGGATGACCACGATAAGCCCGCCTACGAGAAGCGCAAGATTGCGATTCGCAAGTAACTTCTTCAGCAGATGGAAGCGCTCATGTTGTGGTTCTTCAGATCGCATGAGCGGAAAATAGGGATTTTACGAACCAATCAAAACCCTAACTCTTTGATGGCTTGTGAGATAGCATCGCGCAATTGAACTTCATCATGAGAAGAGGGGGGAGATGCATTGAAACTTCGTAGGTTAGCTGGTTCACAACTTGGCTTCTTTCCTGCATCAATGCCGTACGATTGTTCCGCGATACCACGCAGCCTGGAGACTTGCTGCGAATCCAGCCGCCGCTCGCCGCCCAGAAGGCGGGAGATGAAGATGATGCGCGCGGCATGTTCTACCTTTTCGAGATTGTAGTAGGCCTGCCAGAGGTCCTTTCCCGCTGCTACGACTCCGTGGTTCTCCAACAGCACAACATCATGCGTGCGGATAAACTCCCGGATATTATCCGGGACCTCGTGCGTTGAAGGGGTTGCATAAGGAGCCAGGGGAACTGCTCCGAGCGAAACGACGAGTTCCGGAAGCACGCATCCTGTGAGGCCCTCGCCCGCGGAGGCGAAGCCCGTTGCGTACGGTGGATGGGCGTGTACGACGGCGTTGATCTCGGGGCGGTCACCATAGATAGCCAGATGCATGGGCATCTCGGTCGAAGGATTGCGCTGTCCTTCGAGCTTTGCGCCGTGTTCGTTGACAGTTACCAAGTCTCCCTGGCGAATATCACCTTTATTCATGCCCGTGGGTGTGCAGAGGATGCGGTTCTTTCCGAGTCGCGCGCTGACATTCCCGTCTGTTGCGGCGACGTATTCCTTCTGATATAACCTGCTGCAGATGGAGAGCATATCCCGGTAGACTTCAAACATCCTAGTAGTCCTCCCCGCGCTGCTTTCGCTCACGGCGGATATTTTCGATGTGGGATAGCTTTGTCTGCACAGCTTGCTTCAAGTCAATACCCCGGGCATTTGCGTAGTTCACCAATGCTATAAACACATCCGCTGCTTCATCAGCCAGAGCATCCTCGGAAACGGGGCGACCTTTCCACATTTTCTTCTCATTGTTCGCAACTTCCCCGGCCTCACCGGCAAGTTCCAGTGCAAAGAATTCCGGAGGGCGATCAGGGAAACACTCCCGTTGGTACGAATCAAAGGAGCTCTGAATCGCTGCTACGCTTTCCAGGGATACGAGGAGAGATGTGATGTCGTATTGATCTTCCATACCACTAAAATACGGAACGTGATCGGTATTCGAAGGGCCAATTTTCAATCTCTTCCGTAGTCTCAGTTCATGGGCGAGTTTCGTATCTTCATAGTAGTATTCTTCGTCACCCGATCTACCCTTATGACCGAACAATCTGACCCAGCCAAACTCGCCCAAAATTCACGAATCGACGAGGTGTGGGAAGTCATTGCCGACTTCAATCTCGGAGTTCCGCGTGCCGATCTCGAAAATCTCGACTTCAAAGATCTCATGCAGGTCCGGATAAACAAGATTCTCCTCGTATCCAGTTTGTATGATTTCTACACCCTTGTTGAAGACGGCCAGTTAACCGAGGCGATCTTCAACGAATTCCTTGAGTTGAATCTCCACTATGCGGCAAACATCCGAAGAGTGAACACGGGGAAGGCAGCACTCGAAGCGCTCGCCCACGAGGATTTCGACCTTATCATCAGTACCCAGCGCCTGGAAGACATGAGTATCAGTGCCTTTGCACAGGCAGTACGGATTTCCCACCCGGAAGTCCCCGTGGCACTTCTTGCGTATCATTCCCGGGAATTCGAAATCCTGCACGATACGGGCGAAACATCCGGATTTGACGGCGTATTCGTATGGCATGGAGATACGAAGCTGTTCCTGGCGATCATCAAGCTGTTCGAAGACAAAAGGAACGCCCCGCATGACTGCCTCGAACTCAGCGTGCGGACTATTATTCTCGTGGAGGATTCACCTGCGTTCTATTCCTCGTATTTGCCCCTAATCTATGCAGAGTTGATCCAGCAGGTGCAGGAGCTGATCAAAGAAGGGAAGAGCTTCTCGGATAAGCTGCTTCGGCAGCGTGCGCGCCCAAAGATACTTCACGCGACTACATTCGAACAGGCGATGGAATACTATGAGCAATACCGCTCAACGTTGCTCGGTATCATTACCGATATGGAATACGAGAAGGACGGCAAGATCGATGAACACGCAGGCCTGCGCCTCATCGAAGAGGTTCGGAAGGAAGACCCGGAACTGCCGATTCTGATTCAATCGGCAACGGCGCGGCCGGAGGATGTTC
>PABJ01000054.1 GCA_002699105.1 Ectothiorhodospiraceae bacterium
CCCAAAAATTCCAGGGGTGATGTTTGTTGCGCATGATGAATACTGTCAGGTCGATATTACCATCGCTGTTTGCCGAGTTGGGGTGGTAAATCCAATCGTTACCGTCATGCTCCCAATGGTCAAACTCGCTAAAATCTCTGCTTTCATTCTGCAGCTTCGTATCGACGGCGGTAAATGCATCTGGTAGTACCGACCAAATGTTCAGCTTTCCCAGTGTATTGAGGTAGTCCGCTTCATTCTGTGGCAGCGTCACGTACACAACCTCTCCAGTTATCTTGAGCTTGTGGTACGAGTTCTCGTAGAAGTAGTCGCTAATGTTTTCAGTTTGTCCAAAGTTCGGGTCAGTGGGAGAAGCATGTACGATGGACTCCATATAATCTGGCATCTCATCAACTGGCGCTGGCCAGTTGGTGTTCGTTTCAGTATCATCTGGAAACCGGACGAGAACGACAAGGGCGTGGACGCTGCGGGTGTCACCAGTTATTGGCGGTATTGCGTCCTGAATTTGGCTGGTATCAACCTTCATTAAGCCGAGCGGCATCGAACCCATTTCACACTTTGGTTCGTAGTATTGAGTGAGAGCATCCTGTGGAAAGGCTAACAGACCAATCCAAAGAATCGCCAAGAATCGGATTGTGTGGTGATGCATAGTGACTTCAATGATGAGTGAGACAAAATGGGGACAAATCGATGGATTGTTCCTCGCCCGTGAATTTCGTATACTCATGATATAGGAGCAAGGCAAAAAACGGGTACCATACTATGAAACCTGTAAGTCGAATAATTCCCATAACTTTGGTGATTCACTTCGCGGCCTCACAGCTGCTTTTCGCTCAGCTTGTCTGGGATACGAAGGTCCTGCCAGCTTTCGGACCCATCGTCAATGTTGTTGTCACACCCGATGGGGACATTTTCGCCGATGTTGGGGATATCGGGTTGTTCCGTTCTACTGATGATGGAAATACATGGATTGAGACGAATCAGGGACATCATATCGGAACTGGGTTTATTGATTTCACTTGTGATCAGTACGGTGTACTATATTTAACTGACCAAGGTCATCGGCTCTGGCGATCGGATGATAAGGGTGAAAACTGGTTTATAGTCAATGACACCACAAATCTACGTTACTTATGTTTTGATTCTGAAAATAGAATGTATGCACAGTCGATAGAATACTATAATGGAAACTCAGGTCAAAGGGTTGTCTGGAGCGATGATGGCGGTAAAACAACGCATACAACTGACATCGATTCAATAAGTACAATGCGGATGAGTATTACACCAAATGGCTATATCTACGTACTTGCTTTTGTTCCCGATAAGCCTTTAGCTCTCTACCGATCAACAGATAGAGGTACCAGCTGGGAGGATTTGTATGATCGCTTACCTGAGAATAAAAGTTTTCAGGCTATGGGCACGGATCCTGCCGGGAATGTGTATGTCGTGTTGGTCAGCATCGACACCACGATCCCAATCTACGAATACCGCTTTGTCGCCCGCTCCACTGATAACGGAGAAACCTGGGAAAAGTTGGCTGCATTAGACCTGGAGCCACCCCTCCAGCTTGTCTCTATTGCGCCTGGTAATTTGTTGCTCTTGTATAAAGGAACTGTTGTAAGGCAATCTACAGACTACGGTGAGACCTGGAAGTTTATCATGACGGGATTGCAACATGGCGGCAACCGGGATATAGCTTTCATGCCCGATGGGCGCGCAGTCGTTGCAGCCTACGGTGCCATATATATGTCCCAGACGCCTGTCGGCATTCAACAGCCACCACCAAACGCTCCAATCCCAACCTCCCTCACACTCACGCAGTCGTATCCCAACCCTGTCGGGCTAAGTGCGCAGTCGGCAGTAATAGAATACGCCCTCCCACGCGGCGGGTATGTCTCATTATCTGTGTATGATCTCTCCGGCAGGCTCGTGCAGACACTCGTAGATACCCACCAGTCCCCCGGCCAGCACAGCACAGCATTTAACACGGGGGGGCTGCCCGCAGGACTATATATCTACCGGCTCTCTGCAGAGGGGCAGACGATAACGAAAAAGCTGAGCTTGGTGCGGTAGGGTACTCAGTCGATCAGATACTTTCCTGAACTGAGCTCCGGCCGTGCATGCAAGTACTTTGATGTAACAGCCACACTGGAGTGCCCAAGCGTAGTCTGTACTTCATGGATTTTCCCGCCCCGCTCAAGAGCATGCGTTGCGTGACAATGCCGGAGCCAGTGGGGAGACACATCGGCTGAAATGCCTGCTTTTCGTGCGACAGTGCGGACTATACGGTATACCTGCGTGGCTGAGAGCCGTCCTGCTCGCTTCCGCGAGACGAATACAGGTGTGGAGTCTTCGACCTCGCCGGGCTTCAAGGCACATACAGTTTTCCAAGTGTTCCCATAAACGACTACCGAGCGTACCTTCCCGCCTTTTCCACTGATGGTTAACACTCCCTCTTGATCATTTCTTTTGTGCACATCTCGCCACGAAAGGGCCACCAATTCAGATACGCGAATACCAGAGCCATACAGCAGACGGATTATCGCCTCGTTACGTCCAGAGGCAGCAATAATCAATCTTTGTACGTCTGATTCGGAAAGGATCCGGTTGGAAACAGTCGAGCCATACTTGGGGAGTTTCAGAACAGCAGCCGGATTGAAAGTGAGATACCCGATCTTTCTGGCAAACGAGTAGAGTGATTTGATTGCGGAGAGTGATCTTGCCTGGGAAGCTGGTGCATTCTGCTGAATTGAGAGGGCATACTGCTGTAGCATAGATAACGTGATTTCAGTCAGAGGTTTATCCTCACAGAAATCCAAGAATGAAGAGATTTCTCTTCGATAAGCCTTTTGTGTTGAATGCGCTTTACCGAAGAGCCAGAGCCCGATCACCTGCTCGTCTGTATTCGCTTGCGTATGATGGGGATAGTGGTTTGGATTATGAAATGCCGGCTGAAGTCTCATACCACATCATGAATGTAAGTAAAGGTATATTATCTTACATTCAAATGTACCCACAATAGGACTGAAATTCAAGTACTCGATGGTTTGATGGTGCAGAAAATGCAGCAGAACAATGAATTCAACGAGATAGCCCGGACCCTGATAATGAAGTAGGACGAACAGCAGGAGAGTGAGAGCCGCAAAGCTCAGAATGAGTGGCTCCTGTACAACTGGAATCGATTTTGCCAAGAATACGATATCGGGTAACTTACTCCGGTAAATTCAATCGAACGTTTCAGAGGGTGGATCGAATGAGTGAGGCATTTTGGAATCTTGGGGAGAAAACAAAAATCAAAGGGCTTGATGTATTGGGATACCGCAGGTATGACCAAGCTCTTGAACAACGCTGGGTGGCTGGTATTACGACAATCTCTTTTCGTGCAAGGTATCTCTCAATGTTGCCGTGGATACTCAGAGAGTACTTCGAGTCCAAGCTGAAGTCTGCGGGCGATACAGCCAGCTACGACGAGAATGAATTCAAGCTTGTACTCCGAAGATTCGAGATGGTGGTGTTGTTAGCCACATTGCATGATGGTACCGGCCTACGCACATACGGAGTCTTAGGTTCAGATTTATACAGCGAGCACGAGCAAGCAATTACCGATAGCGGGCAGGTTGAGGCAGAATCCGAGCGAGGTGGATCGGTACTGAACACTTACATCATGCCTTGTCGCGCATTTGGGATACTGGCAGCTGAAAGTAATTTCTCAGCACTGCCTGTGGCAATTACACGGATCGGGGAGAAGTTGCATGAATCCAGAGCCGAAGTCTCTGCTCAAAGTAAGCTTCTTGACATCATTTTGAATGGCGGGAAGATCACTCGCGCTGCTCTCGAAAGAGAAGCCCATTGGTACTCGGTGAATACGCTTGAGTCCATCGAACACGAGGCCAGATTGCTTCGCTCAGTCTACACCGAGAAACCCGAGGGGGTAGATGTGGGTATGTTTGATCGATTTCAACTGACCTTAATCTGGGCACTTCATTCGATTGAGATTTCAACTGACTACACTTCTACGGAGGTGCTGAACCACAATTACCGCAACGTGATAGTTCAGAGAGGAGCGGAGATCAGTTCAGTTGAGTATGCATGGTTTGAGTACGAGTTACTCCGACGTATTCATCTTTCCTCAGAACTACTCCTACAAGCATTTGTTCAGACGCTTATTGATCGTCGGAAAGGAACAGTTAACGAGATTGTCGAAGAGTGGAAATCCGAGAGCAACTCGGCTCCAGTGCTAAAGGAAATTTTTGGGTGGTCATCTCCACCATGGACTGAATCTCTTGCTAGGTGCGAGGAGAGTCTAGAAATAGAGTCGTTTCTAGAGGACGGTGTTGAACCCCGGCAGATACGCATCATGGAGGCTTTATCTGTAGCAGTCTTCGCCATAGGTCTGTTATTAGTAACTATGAAGCAATACAAGTCGGTGTCGAGTGAGCACAGTAGTTCAATCGAAAGTACAGTCGTGCCGCGCCTGTTGGTTCTCATAGAGAGGTTCCAACGTGAATCAATGGAGACTTTTCTCGTTGCTGTCCTGAAAGAATTGGTGGTTGGTACTCACCTGCACAATGCGATGCGCAAAATGGCTGCTGGTGGTGAATGCACGTTGCGATTTTACGAGGAAGGTGAGGAGCTACGTGCAACCGGTCTAGAGGTCTTGGCAGGTAGGAGTGGAGACAGGCTTAGCAATGTATTCGGACATCTTGCAGATCTAGGATTTGCGATCCGGGAATCAAATGCAAGTTTCATACTCTCCGATCTTGGTAAAGAACTCTTACGCAGTCGGGAGGTCTTGGCATGAGGAAGAATCTTCTAAGTGAGATCAAGCGTTTGAAGGATATCTCCAACGTTGTTATCCTCACGCACAATATAGACTTCGTATTTGTACAGAGCTTGTTGCTCCGATCATTCAAGAATGCAGGCGCCCCGAAGCTTACCATCTTTGCCGATGCGCAGTGTGCATCAGAAGCATTTACTCGACAATCACAATACCTTTCGTCACTCGGAAGACGGTATCGTGTAGTACCCGTTCCGAGCAAACTTGGGTTCCGATTTCATCCCAAGGCATGCCTTCTATCCGGGGATAAGTCCGCACATCTTTACGTGGGCAGCGGAAACTTAACTTTTGGTGGGTGGGGAGAAAATGCCGAAGTATGGGCACATTATAGATCGGGTGAAGAACTCGCAGCGTTTCGCAACTTCCATGACTATTTGAATGGGATAGTTGATCAGCTCTCTCTAAGCCAAACGATAGCTCAAGAGGTCGAGGATGCCTTTGATGTTCGAAAGCATTCATGGAATCCCGAGGGTGCTGGAAATATAGATCAGGATCAACTTCTATTTTGGCGCAATGGATCAGGGCCTGCATTGGTCGATTCCATCATACAACAACTGGGTGGTAGTGGTGGTGATAGCTGCACTATTTGTTCACCCTATTATGATGAGAAGGCTGAAGCGTTCGACAAGTTGTTCAAAGAAATCCGCGCTGCTAGAACACAGGTATTGGTGACTGAAAAGGGCAACAACCTCACGTCTAGTGCCTATCAACATATGAGTTCAGTCGCTGAACTTCATGCGGTGAATGGAGTAGCACCAGATCATGAGGGTGCAAAGCCCGGGATCGTACATGCGAAATTTTACTCTGTCCAACTCGATGACGAGGTGCGGCTATTGCTCGGGAGTGCGAACTGTTCCCACGCCGCGCTAACTTGCGATGGAGACTCGGGGAATAGTGAGCTACTCGCCTTCAAGAAAATGAGCACTGAGGAATATGAATCGGAGTTCCTGTCTGAGCTCGAAATGAGCGATGCAGAACCTATGCTCGAAGGTGACTCCGGAGAAGCTAAAGAGGACGAAACGAAACACTCAGTCCGTATTCTCGCAGCGCGCAAAGAACCAGATAAATTATGTATTGCATACGCTCCGAAGGACATCGAAGTCGTTGGGATTTGTTTTGAACACGGATTAGAGGTAGCTGATATCGAGGATCCGGGGGTTTGCTTTGTCAAGGCACCTCACGAAACCATGTATGTACGGTTGCGAGCAAAGTTCCAAGACGAGGAAATCGAGACTGAACCACATTGGGTAGATCATGAACAAGATTTAGCTACGACATCCTACCGTCGAATGCTCGCGGATGTTCTCAGAACTCATGTCCATGAATCTAGTTCCAGTGCTGAGGTGTTGGGAGATGCTGTCAAATTCATCGTTCAAGACTTGCAGGAAACTTCGAAACGATCAGCATTTCAACAGCGGAATCGATTCGTCAATGAGGGAGGGGATGTTACTTACACTCGAGACGATCTGTATTCCACACGTATTAGCCATGCTTTCTCACATCGATCAATCGTCTCCCAATCCTTACCAAGGGTCAGTATCGCCGAGCTAATTCTACACTATCTGGGTTACTATGATATCGATGCGCATAGCGAAACCAGTGCAGCTCGGGATATACAGGTCGAAAGTGGGATTCAATCGGAGGCAGAATACGATGAGGATGTTGACCATCCTGAGGAGATTGCACCTGCAAAACCAGTGAAACCTCCAAAACCCGACTCACCAGCTGAATTGGAGAAGCGGCGAAAGAAGTTTATGCGGTTCTTGACCAAGATGGTGGAAACGTTTGAGTCCGATTATTACAGTCAACACCGACATCCGATAGATGTAGCCCGGGATATAAAGCTTGTCGCTCTTGTTGCACGCGCCCTCACTCAAGAGAACTACATCAGTTGGCCTGACTTGTATGATGCCACACATAGAATTATTTCATCCCTGTTCCTGGAAGATGATGAAACTCTACCGTACGCGATCCTTGACGCAGCTTCCACAACAACTTCATCTCCGCTTCTGGATCCGGAAGTTGCGGCTTCATTGTTCGCTTGGTCCCTCCTTATCAAGGAAGATCCAAAATCCCCGGAAGAAGCTGATTGCTTGCTTGCAGTGGCGGTCGCCGTGAGCAAGTTTCCGATGATCTGGCAATCGCATCAGGCAGACGCATTAGTTGAGGCCGTGAATCGTATACTCCACACAGGCAACCATGAGTATACCTATAAAGAAATTCATGCCCGCTGGGATTCACTCATGAAGTTGAGCGCGACATTACGACAGTTCGAAAAAATCCTGGGCGAAGGGGATCTCAAGGACTGGCTCGTGATGAATCAGCTTGAACGCATCCAGCCAGGAGATTTGGTTTTTCAGGGTAGTAGAGGATTTGGCGTTTGTGCCTGTGATTCTGAGGTGTTGCTCAATGGCAAGAAACATGTCGAGATTCAGTTCGTAAGGACAGGCGGTGAAGATTGTATCGAGATCCCGGCAAACTACCTAAACCCGGTGCGCGGATTGCTTGACAGTGATGAATTCCTTGCCCGGTTGAGGTCATCTGGGGTTGAACCTTTGGTTCTTTCCCAGCTTTGTGAGAGGACGCTGCAGAGGCGGCTATAGCTGCGCTGATATTCCCGGTGAATTCGCAATACTTGATCAATTACTTCCGAATCGGCCCGGGGAAAGACCCCGAGAGGGGCCTTTTTTTGGTCAATGTGCAAAGGCAACATCACTCCCTCTACCGTTTATACTGGGCAGCTACCCAAACTCACTGATCAGCCCCACTCCAAATACATGAGATTTTCAGGTCAAAACTGATCATGTTTCCCTCCCCATTTATAGATATGGGGTATGGGGAAAATCTCCAATACGATCGTACGAGTTTGATCGTGCAATAACCTCCAAAATAGGAGGTAGTTATGCTCGAATTTGTAGCAATACTCGCCTCTGTGTTAACTGTGATAGACGATGTAATCCGCTTCATACGTTGGATTTCGAAGCATATCCGCTAATAATGCAGACAAACCGACGCCAGAAGCAACTGGCGTCGGTTTTATTGTATTTGTCCATTCGGTGAAAATTGCGAGGATTTTGATGGAAAACCCGCATACTCGGTATGAATTTGTTGTGACGAGAGGCGAAAAACCACAATCAGCCGTACTGAGTTCCTTCCTCTCGTTGCCGTGCATCGCGTGCCCTGTTGACACGCGGTATAAAACATGATATATTGGCAGCGATTGATTTCAATTTGAACCAGGAGAACTGAACGTGGATCCAAAACCTACCCAAGATTACGCCAAGGAAATCCGGCGTCTCCGTGAAAGAAAGGGGCTGACGCAAGTCAAGCTTGCAGAGCTGCTTGGTGTGTCGTTCCCGACGGTCAATCGATGGGAAAATGGAAAATCCCAGCCGTCTCAGCTATCCTGGAACAAGTTGCGCGAGATTGCTGGTGAAACTGAAAATACTGGTCGTGTGGCAGAGCCTGAGCCACCACCCTACGGTGACAATCCACCGATCATCGATTTCACGACCAAGCCAGAAATCGTTCGATCCTTGGTCGAGGGCGAACGCCTTTCCTTCGGCCATCTGGCGAATCCTGCCTTCGCAACCGAAATCGCCAGTATTGATCCACTTCCTCACCAGAGGATTGCGGTTTATGATCACATGCTGAAGCAGTCCCGACTTCGTTTCCTACTCGCCGACGACGCAGGTGCCGGGAAGACTATTATGACAGGCCTCTACATCAGAGAAATGCTTTCCCGTCGTTTGCTGAATCGTGTACTGATTGTTCCGCCAGCAGGTCTGATAGGAAACTGGCAGAGTGAACTAAGCTCGCTTTTCAGTTTGTCATTCAATATTGTCAGCGGTAGCGACGCGCGAAGCAATAATCCATTCGTTGGTCCTGCGAGCGACCGGATCATTGTGAGCGTGGATACTTTGGCTGGAGACAAGGTCTTCTCCCGTCTGGCCGATGAAGACGTCGAACCGTATGACCTGGTTGTATTCGACGAGGCGCACAAACTTTCCTGCGACTGTGGCAACGATTTTCGCATCCGGAAGACTGGGCGCTACGAACTGGCTGAGGCGATTGCAGGAGCACAGAAAGGTGAGCAGGACAGGCATCTCCCGTGGAATGCGCACCATCTGTTGCTGCTAACGGCCACGCCGCATATGGGCAAGGATTATCCTTACTACGCACTCTGGCGTTTACTCGAACCAGAAGTGCTCTCCACTCCTGATGCTTTCGAACAGTTTCCTGTGGATCAACGTCGTCATTTCTTCATTCGTCGGACCAAGGAAGAAATGGTGCGCCTTGA
>PABJ01000055.1 GCA_002699105.1 Ectothiorhodospiraceae bacterium
GCTTTTCGGTATTTACTTGAGCGGTGAGATCGAACGGAATGCAAAACGCCGCAGCGAGTGCGGCGCCAAGCATGAAACCGTATGCGGCCTTATTCGGCAAGGAGTTCTTCCACCTTTGTGGTGATCTCGTTGCTCATCGGGGTCACGCCGCTATCGAACCGGGCCACGACAGCGCCATTCTTATCGACGAGGAACTTGTTGAAGTTCCACTTGATATCCCCCGGGAAACCGCTTTCCGTTGTGAGCCATGCGTAGAGAGGATGTATGTCGCCGCCCTTCACGCTGATCTTCGAGAACAGATCGAAAGTGGTGTGGTAGTTGGTTGTGCAGAAGTCCAGGATCTCTTCATTCGTACCCGGCTCCTGCGCGCCGAAGTTGTTCGCAGGGAAGGCCAGCACGGTAAATCCCTGGTCCTTGTACGCATCGTATAATTCCTGCATGCCCTCATACTGTGGGGTATAGCCGCACTTCGATGCCGTGTTCACGACGAGAAGCACCTGCCCATCGTAGGCAGAGAGTGGAACATCGTTTCCTTCGATATCCTGCATTGTGAACTGATGTATTCCTGAAGCCATCGGACCTCCGTCACTATCGTCCTGTGCATAAACCGTTGCCCCAGCTACGATAAACGCTGCAGCGATCAGCCAGATCTGTGTCATGTGTGTGTTCCTTTAAATAGTATCATTCGGATAGGGATATAACGCGGAAGAGCGGGCAGAGGTTCACGCCATTCGGCGTGTTTCGTCCTGCGTCTCCAGCTCCGAGAGAAGTTCGTCCATTCTGCCGTGAATGCCAGGCACTGCACCGAGGTGTTCCGGTTTCATCAGCGTAGAGCGAAAGACGGTGGTCCACTCGCTTCGCGTGGAAAATTCGGGATACCGTGCAGCGATCATCGCGCTTGGCAGGCGAAGTTTGCTGAGGTACACCGGCCGTTCCTTATCGTCCATCGCCATGCGGAAGAGCGAATCGCTTCGCTCGGAAACCGCCTGGGAAGTGAATTCCTTCGTACGAGGGAAGAACACGACGATATCAAGCTCGGGATCGAGCACAAGGTACCAGCGTTCGGAGGTGCGAAGCAGATCTGCCCACTCCAGAGCGGCAGCCCGGCACTTCCAGAGGATGCTCCCAATTCCGTTTGTTGCCTCGAGCGGAAAGCACCGCAAGGTTAACCACAGTGCAGCAGCAGCGGCTCCCGCGCGCGAACATTCGAGGCTGATTTCGCCGAGGTGCAGTTCTTCGCTGGTGAAGTAGGTATACGGGCTATCGTGTTTGTAATGCTTGCCTACCGCCGGGTCTGCAAAGAGGATGCACCCGCAGCCGTATGGCTGGAGTCCGTGCTTATGGGGATCGATCACAATACTGTCGCAATGCTGCATCGCCCGGTAGATATCTGAAGCGACGGGGGATTGCTCCTCGCTGGAAAACACATGGTAGAAACCGCCGTACGCTGCATCCGCATGAACGCGGAAGGAATGGCGGTCCTTCAGCCGGATGATCTCGGGCAATGGGTCTAGCGCACCAACACCTGTCGTGCCGATGGTTGCCACCACGGTGCCGATATCTTCGGAAAGCAGCAGTCTCTCCAACGCCCGCATGTCCATCTTTCCGCGCGTATCGGTAGGGACTTCGATATGGGGAATGCCCAACACCTCGCACATCCGCCGGTGGGTGTAATGGCTCTGCGATGAAAAGGCAATCGCTTTCCCCGGATGCTCCCGGCTGGCTGCCCAGAGCGCTTCCATGTTCGCGACGGTACCGCCGCTGGTAAGATGACCTAGATGCTGGGTGTAACCGAAAAACTCCGCAAGCTGCGCAACCACTTCCTTTTCCATCTCGCCGGTCGGCGGGCCGCCGTCGAGGGCATGGTTGTTCGGGTTAATGAGCATCGCAGAGATATACCCAAGCATGGCTACAGGATGAGGAGGCTTGAGCATCTGTCCGGCGTAATCGGGATGGAAGAACGGGTAGTTTCCGCGCAGGCGTTCGAGAAGTGCACCCAGGTGACTTTCGAGTACTTCAGGTTCAATATCGAGCGAATCATCCGAAGTGTATGACCGCCATTCATCGCGCCACTTGCGATGCGATTCCAGAATGACGTCAATGTATTGCTGAAGCAGTCCGTCCACCGCTATTCCCCTGTTACCTGCAGCACAAGCTTGCCAATGCGGTCGATCAGGATACTCGGGGCGAGAGCGCCTTCTTCGGGTATGCCCTGGAGCCCGGCAGGGAATTTCTTGCCCCAAACAGGTGTGAAGGCTGCTGTTGGATCTTCCTGCTGCGCATCCCGGAGAATTTCCTTGATCTGGGTCTCAACAAAACCGCGTTTCTCCTCAATGATGACGGCTTCCTCCACTGAGCTGCAGAATGTCTTCATGATCTCGGGATCGACCGGATAGGTGCATCCAAGTTTCAAGATCGGATACTGGCCGTCGATCTTCATCTCGAACATCGCATGGCGCAGGTAGTTATACGCGTTGCCGCTCGTTATCAATCCGAAACGGTTGCTCTCTCCCTCCTCGATCCGATTGATCCCGCATTCGCGTACCTTCTCTATTAATAGGGGCATACGCCGATCGATTATATCCTTTTCGAGATATGCCGAATTCGGAGGAACGCTTACACGCTGTTGAAGCTTGATCTCTTTCGTATCGACATTAACCTTATCGTTCATGTTGACGATGGGCGGTATGTTCGGCTTGATTTCAACAGTGCCGCCGCCGTCTGCCTGATTTGTGGTGATGATAAAGCCGACGAGAAGCTGAGAGTCCCTGGCCAGATCGAACGCAGTGCCGATCCAATCCTTGATTTCCTGGTTCGTAGCGGGCTCTATGACCGGGATCTTCGCAGAATGGAACGTGTACCGGCTGTCAGCACCGACCTGCGTGCTCGATAGTGCTGGATCGTCGCCCGCAACGCAGAGCGAAGCGCTGCCTTCCTCGGGAATAGTGTAATTCGAGATCGCCAGACCGTCGAGCGCTACATATGTGCCGACACTTTTGAACACCGTCATGGCTCGCACACCCGGAACCGACATCGCACCATGTAAAAGAGAGGCCGATTGGTTTTCGTTGTTGGCGATGACGCCTTTAATCCCTTTTTCGCGGAAATAGTCCTGATTCGCTTCGATGACATCGAATACGTTCGCAACCGGCGAACCGGGGTAACCGGTGATAAGGGCAACGCCGGCTTCCAGTGCGCCCTTCACGAGGAGTTCGTTGCCGTCGAATACGGCGATTCCAGAGTCGAGAGTAAACTTCTTCTGAGGCATAGTCGGATTAGTTATCGCTGATATCGTGCAACGACAGTATATCCCATGCGGTCATCTCATCGAAGAGTGCATGGTCGGTAAGCTTGTAGTGCAGCGGGGTGACCGAGATTTTCTTTTGCCGTAACGCAACATCATCGGCGACAGGATTATCATCCCAGACGTATTTTCCGCGGAGCCAGTAGTACGCCCTGCCTGCGGGATCTTCGCGGCGCTCAAATCCGTCGTCCCACCAGGATTCGCCTTGCTTCGTCAGCGCAACACCATCGATTTGCTCGGGCGGTAGATTGGGGACGTTTACGTTCAACAGCGTGCCTGTCGGCAGACCGCGTTCGAGGACTTCTTTCGCAATCTTCTGCGCGAATGCTGCACTCGCACGCATGTCTGCATCCTGGGCATGCGATGCCTGGGAGATCGCAACGGAAGGGAGTCCGAGAATCGCGCCTTCGGTAGCTGCCGAAACCGTGCCGGAGTAAATAACATTGATGGATGTGTTCATGCCGTGGTTGATACCGGACATTACCAGATCAGGCTTCCGGTCGAGGATGGTCGTAACAGCGAGCTTCACGCTATCTGCAGGTGTGCCTTCAACCGCCCAGCCTGTATGACCGTTGCCCAGATCGAAGCGGCGCTGGCGCAGCGGCATCTGTACCGTAATAGCATGCCCGACCGCGCTTTGCTGGGTTGCCGGTGCGGCTATTTCCACATCGGCAAACTCGCGCAGGGCGGCGGAAAGCGCTATGATGCCGGGCGCATCGAAGCCGTCGTCGTTCGAGACAAGGATAAAAGGGCGTTTCATGGTGCGTCAATCGTGTAGTTATGTACGTAGTCTATTAATCTACAAACTATTGACGCGACCCGAAAACCGTAGCGAAGGGGAGAGCGGTTAGACCGGCTGCTGGACTGTTTTGGAAAGCAACTCCTCGATCTTGCGAATGAGCTGTTTGTGGTTCACAGGCTTCGCAAAGTAGTAGTCGCATCCGGCATCCAGTGCATTTTTCTTATCGCGCATGTATGCATGAGCAGTAACAGCGATAATCGGCAAATGCTTGTAGTGTGCACCGCTGCGGATGGACTTGGTGAAGTCGAGGCCGTTTTCACCACCAAGAAGAGATATATCGACAAGCATGATATCGATATGCGAGTCTTCGAGGCGTTTTCTCCCTTCATCTGCCGATTGTGCGTGGATGACGGTGTATCGGCCGCCGAGCATAGCATGCATTAAATCGACAGTTAACTCGTCATCCTCAACGACGAGGATGGTTGCAGTATGTGCGATATTATCCTTCGTAAGAGTCTCCGAAACCATTACGCTGTTCGACTTGAACTGCAAGATCTGAGCTGTGTCAGATAGTAATTTGGTGAGCAATAAAAATCGATGCCGCATAAAGAGCCGGCAGGTACCGATTTATCTTGCTACGTGGAATTGTTGATCTTATAATATATACTCTTTTCGAAATACATGCAACCCCTCTTTCAGGGTCGTTATAGGCGATTTCGAGTCCCGGCTACATATAGTCGGGACTTTCGAACATATCTTCAACCGGGATGATACGCACACTCTCTTCCTGAATCGGAAGCGGGAATGTGGATATCGCCTTGTCTTCTTCAGTGACCTCCTCGGGCTTCGGGGTCTCGTAACTGATCGGACTTGGGACATCTTCAACCAGTTGTTGTTTGAACTCCTCGGCGCCTTGGGTAACCATCGCGATCTTGATGTTCTCGTATTGTAGATGTTTCTTGATCGCGGCATTCACCTGCTCGTGCGTCAATTCGCCGATCTTCCTGCGGAAGAGTTCGATGTAGTCGCCCTGTATGCCGTAGAACCTGCTATCGAGTGCATACCCGACGCGGGCCATCGTCGTGGTCGCATAATGCAGCGCATACTTCTGGAGGAATTTCTGCGTGAGCTCGAAGTCCTCCATTGTCATGCCGTTATCGACGACTTGCTTCAATTCGCGCATTGCCGCGCGAAGAGCGAAATGCCGGTGCACATGCTGGACCGGTCTTATCCACACCTCGAAAAGCTGCTGACGGCGGGCGTTATTCGGAGCAGGCATTTGCCGCATTCCGCCGTTCGGGAATATCTCGATGTACGAGTAATCGCCGTAATTCAGACCGCGCTTCTCGCGGATGACCTGGAACAGGTGACTGGCGGAGTTGCGGTGTTCACCGAACCATGAGTTAAACAATGCCAATGCGAAGAAATCCTCATCGCCGCGCAGTACCTCGATCGGGAATCCAAAGCTGATCGCTGTTGCGTCGCAATCCTTCTCTACGAGTAAAACATTGAGTCCTTCGATTGTTTCGGGTTCGGGAACTGGCGGCATACTAACTTCCGCAGCGGGAAGGGTCTGCAGATCGCCTTCAACCTTATCGACGAGGGCATCGTCGTAGCCGCCGCCCAGGCCGATGAGATAGTTATTCCGGCTGAAATGCGTCTTGTAGTAATCCTTCACATCGTCGAGCGTGATGGAATTCAAACTCTGCACCGTCCCGGCGTTCAAATGTCCATACTGCGTGCCGTTGTAGATGAAATCGTAGAGTGCCGCCTTCCCCAGTTCTTCATCGCTCGAGTAGCGGAGGTTGTTTTCCAGGTAGTTGATTGTGCGGCTCTTCAGGCGGTTGAAATCCTTTTCATCGAATGCGGGGCGGAGGATGGCATCCATGAACAGCTGGTAGTACGCATCGAGATTATCCTTGTGCGTCCGCCCGTAGATGACCGTCATCTCCTTATCGTACGACATCCCGTACGATGCTGCCATAGGATAGAGTGCTTCGAGAATCTCATCGTAGGAATTATTCTGTGTCGCGCCTTCAGCGAGGATCGATGCGGTGAGGTAGCCGAGGCCTTCCTTCCCTGCAGGATCGTTCTGCGCTCCGGTTTTGAATAATATGCTGAACGAGATCGTCGGGTCGTCTTTGACGGGTAGAAGCACCTTGTCCTCCTGGTTCGTGCTGCATGCTGTGAGAAGCAAAATCCCTGCGATAAGCGCTGTGAGCGGTGATGTGTAATTGCGTTTCATCTTACTTCCTCCCCTCCAGCGTGATAGTGGTACGGCGGTTCACATCGAGGTATTTCTTCGCGGCTGCCTGAATATCGGCAGGGGTAATCTCTGCAATCGTAGCGAACATCTTGTCGACTGCCTCAATCCCGCCGGTGACGGCTACGATTCGGGCCAGGTTGCCTCCGACTTTATCCGGCGTATCGAGATTCATGAGGAAGTCGTACTTCCGCCGCTTCTTTAGATTCTCAAGCTTCTTCGCATCCACGGGTGCTTCCTGGAATTGCTGCACCGTACTTGCGATCTCTTCCTGCACGTATGCCACGTCTTCCGTCTTTTTGATCATGCTGTAGATCATCCAGAGGCCCGGATCGCGGTTCACACCGAACTCTTCGCCAAACATCTGGACTTTCTGTTCTTCGAGGACAAGCTTCTTGTACAGATCGCTGTTGCTTCCGAAGGCCAAATCACCAAGAAGAAGTCCGGCCATGGCCTCCTTGTCCGATGGATCGAAGTCGTCGCCTTTATAGGCAACGAACAGTAGAGGAAGCGACTTCCCTTCGTACTTCACAGACGCCATACGCGGTCCCGTCTGCGGCGGTTCTTCAGGGATCTGCGGCGTAACGTAGCCCTTCTCCCATCCTCCGTAGTACTTATTGATCATATCCATCGTGCTTTTCTCGTCGATATCGCCGGATATGAGAAGCACGACGTTTTCGGGTCTGTAATACCGGTCGAAAAACGACAGGCTGTATTCGTACATCGTGGGCATCGCCTTGATGTCTTCTACGAATCCCATCGTCGTGTGGCGGTACGTGTGCTTATCGAATGCCGTTTCCTGCAGCTTCTCGAACATCACCATCCACGGATTCGTGACGTTTTTGCGGTACTCGCCGTACACTGCGCCCGCCTCGGTCTGGAACTCCGGCTTCTTATAGCTCAGGTTTTGAAACCTGTCGCTTTCCAGCTCGATGATCTTCTCCAGATCCTCGGTCGCGAAGCTCAGATGGTACGCCGTGTAATCGTCGGTCGTGTAGGCATTGCCGTCGGCGCCCATTTCGGTGATGAGCTTATCGTACACGCTGCCAGGGTACTTCTTGGTCCCGCGGAACATCATGTGTTCGAAGAAATGCGCAAACCCCGAATGACCGGGTTCGTACTCATCCCGGCTGCCCGTGCGGACGATGCTGTAGTAGGAAACCAGCCCCTTGCTCGAAGACATCGGTACGAGAATGACCTTCAATCCATTATCGAGAGTTTCGACTTTGTAATCGTACGGGAATACATCTTCGGATGGATTTGCCAAGGAGGTACCTCCAGAAAAAAGTAAGACTGTGCAGAGGAATACGAGCATTCGTTTCACGACTCGACCTCGATATGATATGCTACAATGGTTATTTCGTTGCGACTCAGCTGCTGCGAATCCGGGAGATTCAAGCATATAAAGTACATAATGATAGCCCAATATCCGAAGTCGGATACTGGGCAATGATCTTATTCGTAATGTTTGTACACGCTTTATCTATACGGGTTTGGGAGATAGATGTTGCGTGCGAGCGAATCGTTACAACTGCGGGATTTCCTGTTCCAGCGCTTCGAAGTAATCGCGGATAAGATTCTCGTAGTCGCGGTTGTATCCCTCATCTATTGCACGCTGAAGGTCGTACTTCAGCCCCTCACCGTTGCGCAAGGCATCGAGGTTCAGGTCCGAAGGACTCTGGCGCACGATGTCCTCGCCCGTACGGCTCTTGCGTTTCTTTTCGTAGTCGCGTTCACGCATGGACCGCGATGCATCAAGCAGCCTGGACAGGATACGCTCCTGCTTTTCGATCGTCTCAGGATTGATGTTATCCTGCTGCATATCGCGCACGACTTCCTGCATCTCCTCTGCAATCCTGTCGAGATCTCCGAGGAGCTTTTCGCCGTCGCGGCTTTTCCGTGCTTCCTCGTTCAATTGCTGGAGTGATTTCTGCACGCCTAACTGCTGCGACATCAATCGCTGCATACGGGCCATTTGCTGCTGGCTCATCTTGCCGCCCGGCATAGGCATCTGAGAGTTGATCCCCTGCTGCTGCTGTGCCATCTTCATGAGCTGCTGCATCAGCGAACCCGAGCTGCTTGAACCGCCCTGCGAATTCATGCCGTCAGCGATTCGCTTTGCGGCCTCGTTCAGGGCCTGCATTGCGCCGCCCTGCTTCTCGCCTGTTCCCTGCTTATCGCGCCGGCCCATCTTCTCCATCGATTCCTGCATTTGCTTCATGGCGTCGCCCATGTGCTGCATCATCTTCGGATCGACGGAGAACGACTTCTTCGCAAGCTCCATGAGCTCGCTTGCCGACTTGTTCAACTCGTCCATCAGCTCCGCCTGCTGCGGCGCTTTCTCGCGGAATTGCTGCGAATTCATTGGCAGCTGTGCAATCTCGTTCTTCAGCTTCTCCTGCTTTTTCGATAGCTCCAGCAGATTATCCAGCGTCTTCTTCAGCGTGTTTTGCACCATTCGCTGCTGTTCCGCTGTCATCTTCTGCTTCACCTTTTCCATCTTCTTCTGCACATTCCGCATCTGCTGCGCCATCTTCTTCTGTCCCAACGATGCTTTCTTGCAATTTCCGCCCTGACACTGGCTTGCGCTCTCGCTCATCTGCTGCTGCATTTGCTGCAGGTTCATTTCCGACTGTGCATCCTGCATCTCTTCGAGGGGCATTTCCTTCGGGAATTGCTTCATCATCTCGCTCAGCTGATCCATCTCTTTCTGCATCGCATCCAGCTGCTTCTGCAAGTCGCGCTGCTCCTGGGCAAGCTGATCGAGCTGTTCCTGGTCGTTCGGATCGGCATTCTCGGTTTTTTCGGCCAGCTCTTCCTGTTTATCTGCAAGTTCCTTCGAGCGTTTGGTCAGCTCATCGACCTTCTGCTCTATCTGGAGGCGCTTCAGTAGTTCGATTGAGCGTTCCAGGCTGTTGCGGAACTGGTCTTCGCTGAACTTGAAGTTCTCCATCGCCTTCTGAAGCTGCTCGGGCGATACCTGCTTCATCGCCTCGTTCATCTTCTTCAGGTACTTTTCGAAGTCCGGCGAATCTATCTGCTGCATGAGTTCCTGGAATTCCTGGTACTTATCCAGCGTCTCCTTGGAAAGTGCGTCCTGCTTCTGCAAATCTTCGGCGAGCTTGCGCATGTCTTCCTTCACTTTGCTCACCTCATCAAGAAGCTCCTTCTGGCGCTTCATGGCTTCTTCAACCTTCTTTTGCTGCTGCCAGTCGAGCTTCTTGGTGTTCTGACTCTTCATTTCGCGTTCAACATCGTCGAGCGCTTTCTGGACTTCCTGCGCTTTCTGGAGGGTCTTCTCAAGGTCGTCGATTGCCTTATCCTGGGTCTTATCTGCGCGGGCAAATATTTCCTCCATGGAGGGCAGGCGGAGCGTGAAGATTTCACTCCGGGCCGATTTCGGTCCGCGAACGACATCGTTATCGAAGATTTCGAGATAGTAATTCACCACATCTTCCGGCGCGAGATTCATGCCCGTCACGTTCCAGATGTAGGGTACTTCCAGCTCCACCGTGCCATTGGATTTCCGGTGCACGGGCACAGGGATGCTGAATTCCTTGTAATTCTCCTGTGCCGGTTCGTACCGCGATGCGGCGAGACGGTAGTGCAGTTTCAGCTTGCTGAATCCGAAGTCATCCGAGATCAGCGCGACGATAGGCACACGCATGTCTTCATCGAGCTCTGTCAGCCGTTCCGGTTCCACAACTTCGATCGCCGGATTCATATCCGGTACAACCGTCATGGAATAGGTAATAGGATTGATGCTCTCGATGCCAGCTTGATCGGTAAGCTCAAAATGATAGGAGCGGTTTTTCATGAGGCGTGTGTTGAGGAACGCGCTCTTTCCCTCTACCTGAAGTGCAACTTCCTCGCTATCGCTGTACACGATGCGCGCGGATGCGACTTCCTTGTTGAGCTGGAGTTCGTAGGAGAGCTTCGTTCCGGCAAGGGCTGTGATATCGCCGGTGTTATCGTCGAGCACGCGGTCGGAAAGCCCCGTGTACGAGGGGAAGTCCATACCGATCCGCATGTTCCTCACCAGCGGCCGGTCGACGACGCTGACGGTGAACATCTTACTCCGGTAGCCTTTGGCCTCGGCGTAGTAGGTGAACGTGCTGCGCACATCGTCGATTTCAAAGAGATAGTCGCCTGCCGAATCGGAGACGGCATTCACTGCATCGAAGTCGTCCTGTCCGTCTTCCTTCAACTGGAAATTGACGGTGATATCTTCATAGCTGGTAGTGCGTGCGCGCAGCGTCACCGGCTGGCCCTTCACTGCTTCTATATCGCCCGGCTCAACGATGAACTCGAACGGCGCGGGTGGAGTGAAGTCGGTGCCGAACTGCATGACGCGGCCGGCGGCATCGAACATGGTGGATGGGAACGCTGCAAACGCCACAAATGCGGCAACAATGGAATACAGCGTGTACTTGCCCGCAGTCTTCACAGGCTTCCTGTCGATGACGGGTTCGATATCCGTGCTGGAAAACTTGCTCGCGATATCGGCAAAGGATGCATCGATAAGCGCTTTGGAATAGCCCAAATCGCGATGCTGTAGCTGCTCGCGGTAGACCTGGAGCACGTTCAGGAGCCGGTCCTGCAAGTCCGGGAAATGCTTCCCGACCTGAAGGGCAATCGCATCAAGAGATTTCCGTGCAAGAAGATTGAAGCGGATGAGCAGCGCCGGACCGATAAAACCGGCGAGCGCACCGGCAAGCGTGAGAATGCCGAATGCAAACATGACCGTCCGGCCGGTGATGCCGAGATGGAACACAGCTTCGAGCGCAAAGATGAGAAGCAGGACAGGAATAGCAACGGCCAGTGCGATACACACGCCGCGGAACAGACGCACGTTTTCTTCCTTCGTCCGAACCTCGTTCAGACGGTCAAGAATTTTTTCGTAGTTCCATTGTTTCTCTTCGTTCGACATGCGGCGTCCTTTCTTCAGAAATCCCGTGTCTTCATCATTGCGAGATGGTGTCTAAGCTAATTCGTGAGCGCGTACACGACGATATTGGTTCCCATTTCCAATGCCTTGCGGCGGACGTTCTCCGGGTTCTTGTGCACCTCGGCATCGGCCCAGCCGTCGGCAAGATTCGTCTCGTACGTATAATACACAACAAGCCTGCCCTCGTGAAAAATCCCGAATCCCTGCGGCGGGTTCTTATCATGCTCGTGGATCTTCGGCAGCCCGTTGGGGAATTTGAAATGCGCGGTGTAGATCTCGTGGTTAAACGGAAGCTCCACAAACTCCTTATCCGGAAATACTTTTTTCATTTCGCGCCGGAATGCTTTATCGAGGCCGTAATCGTCGTCCACGTACAGAAAACCGCCGTTTTCCAGGTAGCGGCGCAGGTTCCTGGCTTCGCTATCGGTAAAGCTGATATTTCCGTGGCCCGTCATGAACGCCAGCGGATAGGCAAAAAGCTTCTCGCTGCCGACTTCGACGAATTCTTCGGTTTTGATCTGCACATCGATCGTCGTGTTCTGGCGGACAAATTCGAGCAGGTTCAGCTCGGAGGAGACATCGTTGTACCAGTCCCCGCCGCCGCCGTATTTCAGCCGAGCGACGACGAATTCGCTGCTCGCCCCCGTTTGGGACCAAACAGACTGACTTGCCGCAAAGAGCAGCAAGATGACCGTAAGAGCGATGTTGTTCTTCGAAATCAGCATTGTACCTCTATTATATAGACGGCGACCGGGAACCGGTGTTCCCGCCGTTCTTCATATACACATTCTATGGAATGAAAGTTGCACCGCCCCCGTCTCTCCAACCAAAGTAGCGCGTTTCCACTGAGAATACAAGGCAGAACGCCGGTAGCATGCCATTTCATGCGACATATAAGGCGGGTACGCATAACACACAAAATGTGCAAATGTTACAAGGTGCAGTTCATTTTTCTCTCTATGTGAAGTTGGTTTGCATGTTCAAAATGCATTACTTAGATTCGTTATGTTCTCCTGTTCTCCCGGTCGAGTGCATGAAAGACTTTTCAATTAAGAAGCTCTACTATTCCATCAGCGAGGTTAGCAAGATCACGAACCTCGAACAGTACGTCCTGCGCTACTGGGAATCGGAATTTGAGGAGCTGAAGCCTTCCAAAAATCGGGCTGGAAACCGCATCTACACGAACAAGGACATCCAGATGATCCTGTTCATAAAGCGGCTTCTGCGCGACGAACGCTACACCATTGAAGGCGCCAAGCAGGTATTGAAGACCTACGATCCCGGCGACGAGATCGAACCTGCAGACGGCAGCGAGGCAGCGATGGAGGAAAAGGAAGACGAAGCACAGACGTCGTTGATGTTCGAACCGGAAGGCAAACTTCGTGACGACCTTATCGTGATCAAGAATTTCCTCCTGGAGCTCAAACAGCGCATTCGCGACTGACCCAACCTTAGCCTGCTTTTTCCCTCGTACCACTGTACTTTCTGCGAAATATTCGTATATTTCGTGTCACTTCGGCAATAGCCGAAGCGGGATCGGAACGTGGCGCAGCCCGGTAGCGCACTACCTTGGGGTGGTAGGGGTCGCGAGTTCAAATCTCGCCGTTCCGACGGACACAGATCTTCGATCTCTTCGCACGCCCGGCACATGCCGGGCGTGTTCCATATACTGCTCGCTTGATTATCTTCTTCAAAAGACCGACATTCACCTGTAGATTCACGCTCCACAAGTGTATGTAACGCAGCTTTTCCCTCCGCGTTTTGGGATACGCGCCTCTTTCGCTTGATCCTTTTTGATTGGCCTGGCCCACTGACAACACCCCAAATACATGGCAAGGAGGTTCCAATGCGCTCACTCTTATCACTGACAGCACTGACTATCCCGCTACTCTGTCTTCAGCTGCATGCTGCGACCTATACCGTCTCCGATAGCCGCGATACGCCGGGAATTCCTACACCGAACACACTTCGATGGGCAATATCAATGGCGAACAACAACCGGAACATTCACGACACGATATCCTTCAATCTCCCCGGACCTCTGTTCACAATCCAACTTGCCGATACGCTTCCGCGGCTCGATGATCCAGCGGGTGTCTTCATCGACGGATTGACACAGACGGGTGCGGCCATTGGAGCTTCACCGCCAGTAACGCTGGTCCTTCTTGTGGAACTCGACGGCTCAATGCTTCCCTATGGGGCAGGGCTGCGCCTTGATGCAGGTCAGAATGTCATTCGTGGACTCGTGATCCATTCATGCCCGGAAGACGGTGTTCTCATCATGAGTTCGGACGACAACCTTATCGAATACAATATTATCGGGCTCGATCCTTCGGGAAGCATACCGCGCGGAAATGGGAGAGCACTCACTGGTCTGTACGCTGGAGTACGGATAGAAGCATCGGAAACTGATGCGGAAAGGAATCTGATCCAGATGAACGTTATTTCGGATAATTATGCTGAAGGAGTTGCGATCTGGAGTTGCCCGCCCGACTGTTTTTCGTTTGATAACGTCGTCACGAGAAACCATATCGGCACCGATCAATTGGGATTTGTTGATCTCGGAAACAGAGTGACGGGGGTCTACATTGGGGAGGCTTCGTACGACAATGCCGTGAACAACAATCTCATTAGCGGAAACGATGTGGACGGCGTCAGTATCGTTGGGCTTCCCGAAGTCGGAGCGATATCCAGACGAAACATCGTCGATGGGAACCTAATCGGGCTCGATATACAAAACGCACCTCTGCCGAACGGCGAGAGCGGCGTCAGCATCGGTATGTACAACCGCCAGGTGTATGGATTCGCAAACGATAACACGATTGCGAACAATACCATAGCCTTCAATATTGGTAATGGGGTCGTCGTCGCAGAAGACCAGACCCATCTGTTCAATGCCGATAGCAACCGCATTACACAGAACAGCACCTACAACAATGGAAGACTCGGGATCGATCTCGATAATGATGGAGTAACACAGAACGATCCGGGTGATCCGGATATGTCCGCGAATCAGGCCTGCAACTTCCCGGTCATTACCTCGGCAATATTTCAATCGGGAGCAACAACTGTCAGAGGATCAGTCGATGCAGGAGGTGCAGTTTCACAAGCAGTCGTAGAAGTATTCCAGGCGATGACGGATCCCTCAGGAAACGGGGAAGGTGCTGTGTACCTTGGTGCGTGCGCTCCAGATAATGCTGGGAATTGGGCACTTGTGATCCAGGGCGGAGTGCAGACCGGAGACACGCTCACCGCGACATGTACCGACACTGAGAACAATACGTCGGAATTTTCCGCTGTATCCGAAATAACGCGCGCCAGCCCGGTTCATGCGGCTCCTTCTTTTGCAGATGCCCTGCATATACAGGTCTATCCTTCCCCATCCAGCGGCAGCTTCACGGTGATGATACAAAGCGCGCTTGCTGCCCCGATGCACATTCGCCTTTACACGATGGATGGGAAGCTAACGCAGGAATGCTATTCAGGCCGCATACAAGCTGGGACCTCGTCTCTATCAGTCCAACTCGCGGGGATATCCCCAGGCCTGTACATGTTGGAAACGGTGACTCCGAGACAGCGCGCAAGTACGCCCATCCTTATTTGGTAGCAAAAGAAGGGAGGGTTCTCGCCTGCGCCTTGCATTGCGTACGTATGAGCCGTAGGTTTATTGTTTGCGTATACTTTTCCACATAGGTAGAGAATGAAGCATACGTTCCTGACCGTCTTGGCGGCATCATTGATTTCCGTCGGGATGTCCTGCGGCACGCTGCACGCGCAGCAAGCCGGTAAATCGAACACCCAATCAGAAGGAGAACACCCCGTGGTTGTTATTAGCACAGAGCTAGGTGACGTACAAGTCGAACTCTGGCAAGATATTGCTCCCAAAACAGTTGATAACTTTATCGGGCTTGCGTCCGGTACGAAAGAATGGCAGGACCCGAACACCGGCGAAGCTGTCACCCGCCCTTTTTATGACGGATTGACCTTCCACCGCGTGATAGACGATTTCATGATCCAGGGCGGCTGCCCTGTCGGTAACGGCAGCGGTGGACCGGGCTACCAGTTCGAAGACGAGTGCTACGAAGAAGGCACAGGCGAAACGATGAGCGGCAAGTTCGAATCCGAAGCCGATGCGCTCGAATTCTGGAACACCTACATGCAGTTGCACTTCCAGCAAACGGCACAACCTGATGAGGAGATCATCAAGGTAGCCCAGGCATGCCAGGACGCCAACAGCGTGAAGCCGCTCATGGAACACCCCATTGAATGGTATCAGGAGAAAATGGGCCGCGAAGAGCCGTTCCAGACGAAGGGCAAACTCAAAGCACGCGTGGA
>PABJ01000056.1 GCA_002699105.1 Ectothiorhodospiraceae bacterium
GCTCTCCCTGCCTGCCTGCGATAGTGAGGAAGATCTTTCCGTCATCGGGGGCTTTCTGGACAGCACGGCAAACATCGTGCGTTACTGGGAGCCTGTCGCCCGCCCGTTCAACAGACAGATTTACGATGTGGCGATAACCGGCTCCGGTACGCTGTACATTGCCGTCCAGGCGCGTACCGTGCACCGCTCCGATGACTTCGGCCGCACCTGGGTTCCGGACAGCACGGGTACACCGGCCGATTTCGCTGCGCAGAATGTCACAACATTCGGCAATCATGTCGCAGCGTACAGCGACACTGCAATCTTCATAAAGTTCGACGGCAGCGGTTCCTGGGTCGATGCCCACAGCGGCATTCCAGCAGGGGCGAAGATACAGTTCATCGAACGGGATGAAACGGCATCGCTGTTTGCAGCGACGGATTCCGGGTTGTATTCCTTCAATCAGTCGGCTTCAATCTGGACGAAGATAGAGAACGGCCTGCCGCGCAACACGGGCATCCGGGATATCGCCTTCCATTCCTCGGGATATGCTGTCGCCTTAACGGACGACAACGACGTGTATATCTCGGAATCGGGCAGGCAAAACTGGCTGGAGGAGCCTATCAGCTGGCAGGGAGATTCCGTGCAGCAAATGAATATCAACGATCGGCGGGAGCTACTGATCGTGCTGTTCAGCGGCAGATTGCTTATCCACACACCGAACGGTTTGCAGGAGCCTGTGCAGCGCATATCAGGAGAGGATGTGTATATGAGTCCTAGCGGGTTGGCGTTTATCGTTCGTGCCACAGTGAGTTCATCCGATGAATTCAGTAACGACGAACGCGACCTGGGGGTTGCCCGCAGCATCGACGGCGGGTTGAACTGGCTGAGCTACAGCGGCGGCATTAACGATCCGATCCGCGATATCGCGTTCGATGCGGCCGGAAACGGCTTCGCTGTATCGACTCTCGGAACAGTGTTCAGGACGCTCGTACCAGTCTCAAGGTAGAGTCCTCACCGCACTACCACCTTCCTCGTTTCCACTCCGGCGGGTGATTGCAGCTTCACGAAGTACAGTCCGGCGGGCAACGTGCCGGGACGCCAGGTGAGCGTCCGGGTGCCGGGGTCGGCGGGACCATTGTACAGCTCCGTTACCTCTCTGCCGAGCATATCGTACACGCGCACGAGCAGGGGTGCGCCCGCCGCACCGCGGATAGGCAGCGTAATATCGATATTCACGCTCTGCCCCGGGCGCACAGGATGCGGATAGATGGCTCCCAACGATGCGGAAACCGGAACTGCGGGCGGTTCATTAACGCCCACGACGCCGCCCACATGGGTTCTGTAGATGTAATTCGGTCCTGCAATCCAGCCGTTTCGCGAATCAAGCCAGAACATCTCCCTGTAATACCCTGAGGACCGCTTATCGAACACCACGGTATCGGTCTCCCACCAATCGTTCGTTGTTCGCATTGCCCTTCCGGTCAGGATTTCGAAGGCCACGCCGTCTGCAAAGTAGTTGCCCACTCCCCGGAGGTATGATGTCTGTTCGATTGTCTGCCAGGTATCCCCTGCGTCGGTGCTGAAATACCGAATATTGTTCGTTGATGCCTGGGAAGGCTGCAGCAACACACCGCCATCCGGAAGCACGGTAACGTACTGGATCAATCCGCGGGTATAGTCGAATACCTGCTCCACCGTGCTCCATTGGTTCGTCGTGCGGTAGAGGATCGAATCCGTGGCAAGAAAACCCACGTCCTCGGACATCATTTCCATATCCCGGTACCTGTAAAAGGAGGTCTCAGGAAAATCCTTCACCCTCCATGTTGCGCCGCCGTCGGTGGTCACGTGGATGGCATTTCCCGAAGGCATGTAGTAATGCTCTGCATCGTAGACCTCCATCGTGAATGGACGCTGCGGGTCGTCCGTGGACCAGGTTCTCAATCGCTCCCAAAACTTCCCCTGATCGTCCGAAAGGTACAGTCGCGAAGGGAACACAACCGACCAGCGATCGAACAGCAGCCACTTGTCCTTCGATATGTAGTGCAGATGTGCAAGATCCTTATCGTCGTTCACGGCGCTGAACTCCCAGGTGCTCCCGCCATCGGAAGTGAGCCAGAATTCGCGCAGGCCGTGGCTGCCGATAGACGTACACACGCCGTCCGCGAGATCGAAGAAGTGAAGGTGATCTATGGACGTAAGCTCCGTCGAATCTTCTACGAGCCATGTTTCTGAAGCGTCGGTGGTGCGGTACAGCTTACCGTCTTCCGCTCCCGCGATGATTGTCTGCCCGTCGATCATTGCACTGCCGAGGGAGCTGAGATAGACGTTCTGCCAATGCGTAGAGCGGACCTCGCGCCATGCGGCACCGCCGGTTGTGCTCTTGTAGACGTTCATCTCCTCCCCTATCACGACGATGGTCTCGTCATCGAGGAAGTGCACATTATGAATCCCCCCGCCACCGAGCTTCGTAAATCCGTGGACCCTGAACGTCGTCCATGACGCGCCCCAGTCCTCGCTGACCATAAACGAATCGGCATCAGCAATGATGAACCAATCCGGATGCGCGGGCGGCGGATCGATGATCACCGTAGATGACGTGAAGCGGCCTACATCGTCGAGATATGTCCAGGTCACTCCCGCATCTTCCGTCCACATCGGGATATGCTGCCACGTCCCGCCATGATATACATAGCCGATCAGCGCCCCGCGCTGTGCATCGAAAAAGTGAAACCGGTCTGCGTAATAGATGTAGACTGAGTCCGGCAGCCAGCGGCTTCCCCATGTATCGCCCTGATCGGTTGAGAGATGCATTGCCGAGCTGTCTCTGCCAACCTCAAGCGCTGCGACGACCTGGTTGTTCACCGATATATCGTATTGGAACGTCCGGACTGAGACTGATGATAGAGGAGGCTGCCAATGCGGTACATGCAGGGTTTGCGGCGACGAAGTGCCCGGCTCCATGCGGAACAGCGTGTACTCGTCCATCGAATACTCGTCCCAATACAACTCGCCAGGAACCACCGAAAGGTAGAGGTACTCTGAATCGGCCCCTAACTCGTAGATATCCATGCCGTTATCCGCGTCGAATACATCCACCCAGCTCGCTCCGGCATCTGTCGTCATCCTCAACGACCAATTATTTCCGGCGAGATAGGCGGTATCTCCATTCCAGTGCATCGCATCCATAATATCATTCACCGGGAAGGGCGGATACACACGCTCCCAGGCGGATTCTTGTGTCAATACCAGATGCGGTAGGGTGCAAACGAGGAAGAGTGAGAGAAGAGTACGCATTGTAAAACCTTCTAAGAAAACAGACCAGCTCATCAGCTATAACACGTGAACAGGCTTTGAGTTACAGTGGAAGGATGCGAACAAATCTTACAGACCCGATATTCCGGGCGTGTTTTCTGTTCAAATCTGCTACACCGCGCAGAATGCCTGTTCCGAATCTGTGTAAGGTAATTGTAAGGTTCGCTGGAAGTAACCGATTTATAAGGAGTTACGGGGGCATGAGAGAGATGGAATGCTTCTTGCAACTTAATAGGGTGCCCACAACACGGAAAGGTACACAATGAACGCAAACATCCTCATAAACGCAGTTGTAGCCGCATTTACGGTTCTGCTCCTCGTCATTGTTATCACTATGCCGCCTGAAGCGCTGTGGATGATCTTTGTGAGCCCATTGGTAGTACCCGGAGGCCGGGAGCTTATGCAGAAGCTCGATGCGTTCCTGGATAAGGTCCGCGATGAGGAAGTGGATGTTGTGCCGGCAAAGGTCTTGAGGGAAGGCGAATAGACCTTACCGAATCCCCAGAATTTACAGCGTCTCAAAGTCCCATGCTTTGAGACGTTTTTTTTGCGGCTAACTCGTTCTGCCGAACTTCCGGTCTATGTCTGAGAGGGAAAGCTTGATAACAACCGGACGGCCATGCGGACAGACGTACGGATTCCGCGTCGCGAAAAGCTCATCGATGAGGTGCTGCATCTCGGGCGCGTTGAGCGGGTCCCCGGCTTTAATAGCAGCCTTACAGCCGTAGCTTGCCGCCAGTTTGTGCCGCTCGCCGGATTCCCCTGCCCTGCCGTATTCCCTGTACTGCTCAATCATCTCTTCGAGGATGCGCTCCTCCATTCCCGCGCGCACATCCTGGGGAACGGCCTCTACCTGCACGAAGTTCGGCGGAGAAAGCGTGACGATGAATCCCATCGCTTTGAGGTCCGGGAGGAGTTCTTCGACGAGGGAGTAATCCGACGGCGTAACGCGGAACTTGTGTGCAAACAAAAGCTGCTGCGAGAACGGCGACGCATTTTCGAACAGCGTCAGCGCCTTTTCATAGAGGATGCGTTCGTGCGCCACATGCTGATCAATTATCATCAGTCCCGACTTGATCGTCGTGAAGATGTACTTGTTATGGAACTGCCAGATGAGACCGCTTTCGGAGGCGGGGCGCTCGCTCTGGTATATCACCGTCTCGTCGGGTGAGGAGCTTTCCTGCCCGGCGGATTCAGTCGGCTTGTAGGCACCCTCCAGCGATTGGAACAACTGCTCGATGCTCTCGCGGTCCATCGGGTTTCCGGTGGAAACTTCCCGCCGCGGGTACGGCGCATCAGTACCGCCGCCGCTTTGCCGGAACCCGCTCTGGCTGTAGTCCCGCTGCGTATCGGGGCGGACCTGCTGCTCGGCAGGCGATTCCATACGGACGCGGCTAAACGGACCGGTGTCCTCTTCGTCGCGGAACCGCATGCTCGGTACCAGATCGTGACGGAAAAGACTTTGCCGCACAATCGTATTCAGCAACGTGTAGATGTTTTTCTCATTGCTGAACTTCACTTCCAGCTTCGACGGGTGTACGTTGACGTCCACCTCCGCCGGGTTGATGTTCAGGAAGAGGATGTACATCGGGTACTCGCCGTGGTCGAGCATGTGCTCATACGTCGAATACACAGCGTGATTCAGCAGCCTGCTGGTGATATAGCGGCCATTGACAAACAGGAACTGATCGCCGCGGCTCTTCTTCGCAAAGTCCGGACGGCCCACAAAGCCGTTGACCGAGAGGACATCCGTCTCCTCGTTGACTTCGATAAGGCTCTCAGCGACACGATCCCCGAACAGGTGCTTCACCCGCGTGCGCAGCAGCTCGGCTGGAATGTCATACACGGGGCTGCCTTCCGAGACGAAGCGGAAGTGCACGTTCGGATTGGAGAGTATATAGCGCTGCACCGTATCGGCGATGTGGCGGTATTCCGTCTGATCGGTTTTCAGAAACTGCCTTCGTGCCGGGGTATTGTAGAACAGGTTCTTGACCGTGATGGATGTCCCGACGGGCGCTTCCGTTTTCGTCTGCTCGACGAGAGCACCGCCTTCGATCCTGATGAGGGTTGCGAGCTCCTCAGCTTCCGTACGGGTCTTCAGCTCAACCTTCGCAACCGAGGCGATAGAGGGCAGCGCCTCCCCGCGAAACCCGAATGTTACCAGGCGTTCCAGATCGTCGAAATTCTGCAGCTTGCTTGTTGCGTGCCGTTCAAAGGCCAGCAGCGCGTCCTCTTCGGTCATGCCGCCGCCGTTATCGATGATCTGAATACTGTTCTTCCCCGCCTTGCTGATGTGAATCGCCACGGAATCGGCGCCAGCATCGATAGCATTCTCGACGAGTTCTTTTACCACGGATTCCGGCCGCTGCACGACCTCGCCCGCAGCGATTTGGTTCGCTATATGTATGGGGAGTTTATGGATCAAGTCGATTCGTTGTAGCGTTTATAAATTGCCCGTAAGAGCGAGATACGCGAGGATCGCGACGAGGAAGAACAACAGAATTTTGAGGGCGGATGGTTTCTTTCCCCTGCGCACATGCGAACGGAATTTGAATCGCTCCCGGCGTTTCTTTTCAGGATCCTTCTCGGGATCGTAATACCGGGGAGTGTATTCAAATGGACGCGGTCCTATGCGTTTGAACAACATGGCTTGCAGCCCTACCCCGCGCGTTCTTCTTCCGTCGTCAAGCCCTCGAAGAGCGCGCCGACGAAGGCTTCGCGGTCGAAGACCTGGAGATCGTCGATCTGCTCGCCGACGCCGATATACCGCACAGGTATATCCATCTCGCTGCTGATGCCGATGACAACGCCGCCCTTGGCCGTACCGTCCAGCTTGGTGACGACGAGCCCCGTAACACCGACGGCGTCGCGGAACTGCTTCGCCTGCTGGATTGCGTTCTGTCCGGTGGTCGCATCGAGCACGAGGAGGATTTCATGCGGCACATCCTCTTTCAGCTTGGACATCACACGCTTGATCTTCTTCAATTCTTCCATCAGGTTCGCCTTCGTGTGCAGCCTTCCAGCCGTATCCACGATGACGACGTCGGAATCCTTCGCAAGCGCGGATTGCAGCGTATCGTATGCCACAGCAGCCGGATCTGCACCATGCCGCTGCTTGATGATTTCGACATTCGCCCGTTCTGCCCAGATCTCCAGCTGCTCGTTCGCGGCTGCACGGAACGTATCCGCAGCGCCGATAACGACCTTCTTGCCGGACGACTTGTAGTTATACGCCAGCTTCCCGATGGTCGTCGTCTTGCCGACGCCGTTCACACCCACCACCATGATGACGTACGGCTTATGCCCGGCTGGAATCTGGATAGAGGTCCCGTCGGTTTCTACCGTTTCGCCTTTGAACAAATTCGCGACCTCATCCTTCAGAAGGCCCTGAAGTTCAAGCGCATCTTCGTAGCGTTCGCGTTTCACGCGTTCGCGAATCCGGTCGATGATGCCGGAGGTGGTGTTAATGCCGACATCGCCGAGGATGAGGATCTCTTCGATTTCATCGAGGAGTTCATCGTCGATCTTGCGTTTCGCCTTCACGACGCGATTGATTTTCGTCATCACGTCGTCGCGGGTTTTTTCCAGCCCTTCTTTCAGGCGGGAGAATTTAAGTTTATCGAGAAAGCCCATGTTTGTGTCGTTCGTTAGGGGGTAGTTGCGTGGCGCTTCATCAGTTTGAAATAGCGCTCACCGTACATATAAAGCGAGATGACAAGCAATGCCAGACTAAGCACATACATCATGTCGGGCACCGAAGGACCGAAATCCTGCCGGAAGAGCGATACAACCAGCGCCAGAATGACGCTCAGGACCGCACCCTTGCCGAGCAGATTGCTCTCCACGACGATCCCGGTTTTCTTTTGCAGGTACATGCCTGCAAAGAAGATGATCACATCGCGGGAGACGACCGCGGCGACAAACCATACCGGCACGAAGCCGTGGACGAGCATGAGGATCACGCCAGCGATCATGAAGAACTTATCTGCAAGCGGATCGAGGACCCGGCCCAGGTCAGACTGTTCGTTTCTTATCCTGGCAATGTACCCATCGAGCAGATCACTGCCGTAGGCAATGACGCCCACTCCCATGATCAGAAGCTGATTGCTGTACGGGTTTTCGAAGAGAAAGTACAGCGGTATTACGAGCAGCATACGGAACACGCTGATCGCATTCGATAGCGTCCATCGCATGTTGAGTTGTTTCGGCTGCTGCTGTTTCTTCGCCACGAGTTCTGTACCTACCTGACAATCGCGAATTTTCCGGTCACGGCAGGGACTTCCGCCCCGCTGCCGTTCGTTCCGGTGGCATAATATATATAGATGCCGGGAGGAACCCTATTTCCGTTCTCATCGATGAGGTTCCATTCCACACCGCCGTTCCCGTCCGTCTCAACCACCTCGCCGACAAATGTCCCCGAGACTGTATAGATCCGGATTTCGGCTTCCTGGGTGAGGTTAGCAAAGGTGATGAAATCCTGCTCATCCGCCGGTTTCAGCGGATTCGGGTAGACGAACATCTCATCCAGCGAATCGCGGTTGAACACCAGTCCCGCCGAACTCCCCGCTCCCGTTACAATAGGGATTCCTGCTTCACTGAGTATTCCCGTTACCTGTAGCGTGTATTCCTTCCCCACCGCTCCAATGGCGATGCCTTCGCCAATCGTGAGACAGACTTTCCTGGGATTCTCGGGATCGCGTACGGCGGATATAATCTGCCCGTTCGGGCGGAAATGGTAGTTCGTAATATCCTCAGCAGTAGCCTTATCGACCGGCACGTTGAAGTACACACAGATCGTTCTGCCCCCGACGTATTCGACACGGACGATGTAGAGCTCGTTATCGACCACATTCCGAATCTGCACCGAGGCCTGCGTTTCATTCGCGAACAGAATTCCTTCGCCGTCCCGGAGACCGGGAACGGTTATGCGGGCTTCCCCTTCGGAGAGCGCCGGGAATGAAAGCAGGAACGAGTACCTGTCCGCCAGTGCCACGCTGACCGGCAGGAACGACTTCCCGTCAATCTGAAGCAAGAACTTATCGATGGAGGGAATGACGTTCCCGAGATCCTCGCTGGCATACAACCGAACCTGGTTTTGCTGCAGGTACACGGCGCTATCAAGCACCGGAGCGGCATGCGGTCGGAACAACCGCGTATAGAGCCGGGGGCTCTCGGAAGGAGTTCTGTTCTGATCGTACGCAGCAATGGCATAGAGATAGCGCTCACCGGCGGCAATTGTATTATCGATATATGAGCGGTCGCTGGATGTGTGCACAAGAGTCATTGAGCCTGCATCAGCCCCGCGGTAAATACGATAGGCAGGTGAAGCTGAAGCGGCCGTCCACGAGAGCTGCAGTTCGCCCGGAGTCAGGTACTCCGCCCAAAGATCGCGGGGAGGAGGAGGTCCCGTGTATGGTACTTCCTTTTCGAAGAAGCGAATGCTGTCGGCGGTGTTGAATGCCATCTCGCCGATCCCGTTCCCGTCGAAATCCGCTATTGCAATGGCATTGGTGTTGACGAGGGGCAGGAAGAACGTCTGTTCCACCTTCGCCTGCTGCTCATCCAGTTCAACGACGTACAACTCGGGGTAGACCGTGATCACCAATTCGTCCGCGAGATCGTCGTCGAGATTGCCGGCGGCGATACTGTTATCGATTTCCGCAAAGAGTCCCAACTGCGAGCCGGTCTCGACGCCGTAATATGCCTGGCTCCACAGTTCAACGGACTGGTTCTGCGGCGTGAGCCGGTAGATTCCAAAGACCCAAAACGGTATCACATCGGAATCCGTGGTGCGGAATCCTATCGCGAACTCATCGAGGCCGTTGCCTGTGAAATCGCCCCGCGTTACGAACGAACCGGCTGCCTCAAAATCGGAGACAAGCTGCCAGATCGTGCTGTATGCTCCGCCACCAAGACTTTCGACGATAAAGAAATCGCCGTCCTGATCGCCGAATAGGAGATCGGTTTGGTTGTTGCCGTTGAAATCGCCGACAGCAACAGAGGGCGAATCAAAGACGTTACGCCTTGGTGCAGGCGTCGGATTGATGATGCGGCCGACTTCGTTGAGTGTGTTCCCAGCGGTGAGCGTATAAATACCGATTGTCGAGTCATCGATGACGGCGAGGACTTCGTCCCTTCCATCATCGTTCACATCGGCGATGGTGATCGGCCAGAAACTGCGGGATACGCTGTCGGCCCAGAGCAGTTGCGAAGGTGCTTCGCCTTGCGACGCTGCCTCGTAGATATAGCCCTGCCGCACGAACGAAGCGAGAAGCTCCTGCTTACCGTTCTGATTTGCGTCCCCTACCCCGCGCGGGATATTCGTCCCGACGCCGGCAACCGCTCTATCGCTCAGGCCCGCGCCGTTGAATTCATACGCCCGGAAGCGGTTCCCGGCTTCCTGATCGTTGATGAGCAGCTCGGGAAGTGTGTTCCCGTTGAAGTCCGATGTGAAGCCCGCCATGCGGGAGCGCGGAAGGCTGTAGAGTTTCTGCGAGAAGCCGAACTCCGGCACCGGCTGCGCGATGGTCAGCTCAAAGTTCTTGCCGCCGGCGTCTGCAACGGTCTTCAGCCCGAGCTGATCCTCGGCTTCCATGTAGAACTCGTACGTATTCCCGGGTTTCAGATACTGCTCGTCGAGGAACATGTAGTGAGCGTTCGCCACGAAGAGGTTGTTCTTCGATGCGGATTCGATCGATACGCTTTGCCAGGGTTCGGAGACGTTCTTCTGCTTGAAGTACACGCGCGCAACGGTGGGTTCATCCGTCAGGATGCCGACGCCGACGCCGTGGTACTTCCCATTCATCGCAGGTATAAAGCCCGGCGTACCAAGGATGACTGGCGGGCTCCTATCGACATGGATGACAACCCGGTCGTCCAGAGAAATGCCTTTATCGCTTACAGCGGCAAGTCGGATGGTGTACGTGGTATCGGTCAATACCGAAAGATCGAGGACGGCAAGCTGCTGCTGGATCGCCTGCCCTGCAACCGGGCCAGTAATGACCGTCCATTCATCCGGATCGTGGCCAACGCCGATATCGAGCCTGTAGCCGTTCATGAGCGGCGAGGCAGCAGTACCCGTGATGACGAGCGAATCGGCGTTCGTTGAAAAGTCGGTCTTGGGACTGAGGATCCGAACGACGGTCGGACTCTCGACGTCCACCGCGCGGTCGGCACGGAGCAGACCGGCGCCCCAGCGCTCATCCCACCCGGTACTGCCCTGGTCTTCTGCCGAGGCGATTAACACGCCGCGAACTTCTTCCGGGGTGAACTCGGGGTGCAGGGACTTCACCAGTGCTGCAACTCCGGCTACAAATGGCGCTGCCGCAGATGTCCCGCTGAACGATGTGTACCCGCCGTCTTTGTTTGTGGCTGGGACTCCCAGTCCTGGCGCAGTAATATCGATCGTCTGCCCAAAATTATACCCGGCGAGGAAATCATTGCTCGTCGAACCGGTGACCGAGATAACCTCGTCGTAGGCGCTGGGATAGTGGAGGACGTTCACTCCGCTGTTCCCTGCGGAACCCACCAGCACCACGCCGCGTCCGTATGCGTACTTCACAACGTCGCGCAGCACACGGGAATACACAACATCGCCGAAACTCATATTGATGATATCGACCCCGTTCGCGACTGCGTACACCATCGATCTGGCAACGTCTCCTTCGGTCCCCAAACCGCGGTCGTCAAACGCTCGCATGGTGAGGATGCGGCAGTTCGGAGCGATGCCGGCGATACCTTTGCTGTTGTTCGTCGCTGCGGCAATAATCCCGCTGACGCTGGAGCCGTGCCCGAAGCCGTCCAGCGGATCGGGGTCCAGATCCCGGTAATCGCCGCCGCCGGAATTACTCACGCCCGGCTGATCGACGAAGTCATAGCCTATCACATCGTCGATGAATCCGTTCCCATCGTTGTCGATCCCATCCAGATCGCCGGGAACGCCGTCGCGCAGCTCGGAAGCAGGCCACGGATCGAAGAGTCCATTCGCGTTGGCGTCTTCGGGAGTATTCACGCGAAGCTGCGTGCGCAGATCCTCGTGCAGATAGTCGATGCCGGTATCGATCACGCCGATCGTGATATCGGGCGAACCCTGGGTGACCTCCCATGCGGTCTCCATTCCGATCCGCTTCATGCCCCACTGCTCCGCATAGGCAGAGTCGTTCGGGATAAAATCCAGGGAATAGTAGCGCTCGGGCTCCACATACTCCACAGAAGCCAGCTCCGTGAGCCGCTCCATCATTGCTTCGCGCTCGGCAGGCCTCTCGAGCGATACGAGCACAAGCCCATCTATCGGCGAACTCCCCTTTTGCAGTTCGATCCGGGGCAGGATTGCATGAACGCTTGCCTCAGCCCCAAGCACTTCGTTGATTTCTGTTGCGTTAATGCGGGTGGAGCCGTCGGCAGCGAGATACATACTTCCTGCGCTGCGCAGCTTCATGAAGAAACGGGTTTGTACTACCTCCTGCGCAGAGGCTGCCCCTGCGATACACAACAGGCTAAGCGCTATGACCAGCGTGCGCCCCAATCAGCCCTCGTGCTCGTCTTTGCGCATGTTTTCTTCAGGCGGGATCGGATAGTCCCCTGTGAAGCAAGCCGTGCAGTAGCCCATCTTTCCGGACTGATCGACTGCGCTGAGCAGCATCTCCGGCGAGAGATACGCGAGCGAATCCGCCCCGATATGCTGCCGGATCTCCTCGACATTCTCATGGTTTTCCACTGCTATCAATTCTTTTCGGCTCGGAAAATCCATACCGTAGGGACACGGATTCACAATCGGCGGCGAACTGATACGCACATGAATTTCTTTCGGGTTCGCCTCGCGGATGAGCTGGATGAGCAGCTTACTCGTCGTTCCGCGGACGATGGAATCGTCGATCAGCACCACTTTCCGTCCTTCGATAACGCCCTTCACCGTGTTGAACTTCATACGGACTTTCAGCTCCCGCTGATCCTGCCCCGGCTGGATGAACGTCCGGCCCACATAGTGGTTTCTGATCAGGCCGATTTCGTAGCGTGCATCGTTGCCCAGCTTCACGCTGTTCCTGAAATAGCCCAGCGATGCCGTGTTGCTGGAATCAGGCACCGACATGACGAGCACCGGATCGTCCTCTGTCCCATCGACCGGATGCTCTTCGGCGAGGAGTTTCCCCAGGCGCCTGCGGATCTTATCGACATTCTCGCCGAATATCTTCGAATCCGGGCGTGCAAAATAGATGAACTCGAAGATGCAGTGGTGATAGCTATCGGCTTTTTTATCCAGCCAGCGCTGGCGCGGCTGCTTCTCGTCGTCGATTCGCTGATCGAAAAACAGCACCTCTCCCGGCTCCACGTCGCGAACGTATTCAGCGCCGATGATATCGAGCGCGCATGTTTCCGATGCAACGATCCAGGTGTCGTCGAGTTTGCCGATACACAGCGGGCGAAACCCGTGCGGGTCGCGTGCGGCGATCAACGTATCGTTGTGCATGATCGCGAGCGAATACGCACCTTCCAGGGTGTTCAGCGCATCCATGATACGTTCTTCGGGATTATCTGCTTCGCTCCGCGCAGTAAGGTGAAGGATCACCTCGGTATCGGTCGAGGTCTGGAAAATCGTCCCCTGTTCCTCGAGCCTGCTTCGCAGCGAGCGTGTGTTGGTCATATTCCCGTTATGCGATACAGCAAGCTGCCCGTCACGGTAATTGACGAGGAATGGCTGCACGTTGTTCGGATTGTCCGAGCCGGTGGTCGAATAGCGGTTATGCCCGATAGCGACGTCGCCGACGAGGACGTCTGTCAGCATTTTCGGATCGTGAAACACGTCGGTTACCAGGCCGGGACCGCGAATCACCCGCATTCTATGCTTCCCGTTCGAACCGTTAGTTCTCAAACGCGAAACAATCCCCGACGCTTCCTGCCCACGGTGCTGCATCGAATGCAGCGCGTAATACGCGAGCGTTGCGGCATCCGGTGTACCGTACACGCCGACAACCGCGCAGTTCGATCGCGGTTTATCCAAAACATCGTGAACGTATTCGTACTTCGTGTCTTTCGTCTGTGTCATCTGTTGACCCGGCAGAGCCGGTAAATCCTCAATTAAACTTCTTCTCCTACACCAACGCGGATGTGATTGGAGAAAATCCAACCTTTTCCATCCAGCCATGCTTCGACGCGGTACGCGCCAGGCCTGGTAACGGTGTATTCGAGTGATTTCATGGTGCCGCCTGCAACCGATAGGCCGTTGCAAAGCAGGCGTAATCTTGCTTCCTGCGGAAGTTCCACGTACATCGTGGGCGGAGTGCCTTCAGTGTACGATATATAGTCGCCCATGTTCCAGCAATTCTTACCTTCTTTGGCGTAAAAGCGGAATCCTTTCGGGTCGGCGTGGTAGTAATTCCCGATGAACGATCTCCCCTGGCGCAGCGCCTCGTATATCTGCTGCTTATCCTCCTCGTACCGCTGTAAGTTCTTATCCGATAATGGCTTATCGAGAAGGACGTACGTTCGGATCGACTTGAACATCACCTTGTAGGGAAATACCTCGGTCTGGAAAAAGCCCATGATATCCACTTTGTGCGCATGAGCATCCACCCCGCCGATACCGACAACCCGACGCTGGAGATTCAACTCGTCCCATCGCTGGAGGGTCTTCTGCGGCGGCGAGATGATGGACTTCAATGGATGGATGAAGCGCTGGTACTTGTTGTCTTCGGTCAGGCCTTCCATCCACTCGCTCATGTGATTCCAGATTTCGATTCCGGTAAAATCCTGCGAATCCCAGGCCAGCCAGGGATACGGCGGATGCTCCTCCATGCTCGAGCGCTCTTCATCGGGGTGGGCGATAAAGCCGATCCCGCCGCGTTCTTTCACCCGGCGCACGTATTCCTGCGCGGTTATCTTCACCCCGACGGTTTCGTCGAGCCCAAATGCGAGATAGTGGTTCTTATCCTGCTTATCGTTGATTTCGTAGCCAATAAGCACACGCACTCCGCCGTGATAGCCCTCCCAGCCGTCGCGCTTGGCTTTCAGGCTGTTATGGTCGCTCATCATGATGAAATCCAGGCCGACTTCGTCGGCAGCCTGGGCTATTTCAGGGATGGTTCCGGTACCGTCGGAATAGGTACTGTGAATATGTATTGCGCCAGCGTATTCGTGCATTTTCTCCGAGCGAAACTAAGCTTGAAAGTTATCACCTCCCATACCAATATCCAATAAAGACCGCATGCGGCGCAGTGCAAATATCCGGTATCGTGGAAATTTTCACTTTGCGCCGATTCTCTCTACATTACTATCCGATTTTACCTTTCGAAATAGCCTGAATCCCCGCACATGAAATCACAACCGTACACTCCAGCCCCTGTTCACGAAGAACTCGAACCCGCCAAACTACGGTGGACCTGCCCCCCTGATATGATCCCCGGAGACAGCACCGAAGGATGTGAGCCGATCGATTCCATTATCGGTCAGGAGCGCGCTTATAAGGCCATCGAACTCGGCGTGCAGCTCTTCAGTCCCGGCTATAACATCTTCGTATGCGGTCTGGCCGGTACGGGGAAAGCCACTACGATCAAGAGCATACTCGAAGCGATCGATCCGGACACCGATCCGCCGCGGGATTTCTGCTATGTAAACAACTTCACCGACGAAGACAGGCCTACCCTGCTGACCTTCGAACGCGGGAAAGGATGCGAGTTCAAAACCGGTATGGAGAACGTGCTGGAGCATTTGAAACAGCAATTGCCCAGTATTTTCGAAGAGCAGGAATTTGTCCGCCGGAAGCAGGAAATCATCGACGAATTCAGCGAGAAGCAAAGCGAGCTTTTCACGGAGTTTGAAGCGCAGATTAAAGACGACGGGTTCATTCTCGCCAAGATTCAGGAAGGCCAGGCAATTCATCCCGATATCATGTACCGGATCGAGGATAAGGCTGTCAGTATCGGCGATATCGGCGCGGCGGTCTCGCAGAACATGCTCACCGAGGAGCAGGCCGAAGAAGTCGTACAAAAGTATAAGAGCTACCGCGGGGATCTTCAGGAGGTCATGCGGAAAGGCTTCGCCCTCAGCCGCGAGTATCAGAATAAACTGAACCAGTACGAGCGTTCGAGAGCCGAATCCTACGTTGCCGTCGCGCTGGAGGATATCCGCGAAGAATTCGGCGACGATAAGGTCATCGCGTACCTGGACTCATATCTCGAAAGTGTCCTCGACGATCTGGACGGGTTCAGGGCTGCGAACAACCCAAATGCCGAGGGCGAGCCGGATTTCAGCAAATACGAGGTCAACCTCGTGCTGGATAACGAAAAGACGGCAGATGTCCCCGTCGTCATTGAAACGGCGCCGAATTTCGTCAACGTCTTCGGTACGATCGAGCGGCAGCTCAGCACGCAAGGCTACTGGTTCACGGATTTTACGCGCATTAAGGCTGGCTCATTCCTCCGTGCCGACGGCGGCTACCTGGTGCTGAACGCAGCGGA